>JASLHV010000557.1 GCA_030153205.1 Roseiarcus sp.
TCCTTCACGTCGGACTGGCTGTTTCCGACCACCGACTCGCGCGCGATCGTGCACGCGCTCAATGCCGGCGGCGCTTCGGTATCCTTCGTCGAAATCGAGACCGACAAAGGTCATGACGCCTTCTTGCTCGACGAGCCGGACCTGATCGCCACGACGCGAGGCTTTATCGATTCGGCCGCGCGGGCGCGCGGTTTGCCGGCCGCCCGGTCCTGACAGAGACGAGACGTGACGGTTCCGGCGCCTCAAACCCGCATTGATCTTGTACGTCTCGCCGATCTGGTCGAGCCGGGCTCGCGCGTTCTCGACGTCGGCTGCGGCGACGGCGCTTTGCTCCGATTGCTCGAGGAGACGAAAAAAGTCGACGGACGCGGCATCGAACTTTCACAGCAAGGCGTCAATGATTGCGTCGCCAAAGGCCTGTCCGTCGTCCAAGGCGACGCGGACACGGATCTTGCCGACTATCCCGATGACGCTTTCGATTACGTGATCCTGTCCCAGACGATCCAGGCGACGCGTCAGCCCCGCATCGTGCTCGAACATATGTTGCGCATCGGTCGGCGCGCGATCGTCTCCTTTCCAAATTTCGGCCATTGGCGCATTCGCACGCAACTCGCGTTTCGTGGCCGTATGCCGGTAACCGAGAATCTGAGCCACGCCTGGTACGACACGCCGAATATTCATTTCTGCACGATCCGGGATTTCGTTGAACTCACACGGGCGGTGGCCGCCCGCATCGAAACCAGCGCCGCCCTGGACCGCTTGGGCCAACCGCTGCAGGTCAATCTGCCCTGGTGGGCCTGGAACCTCTTTGGCGAGCAAGCGGTTTTTCTGCTGCGTCGAAAGTAATCCGCTTCGGCCGGTAGGCAGCTCGCCCAAAATTGCGTTGACTTAACAGAGCCGTCGGCGCCTCCTTACATGAAGCGACCTCGTTGTCATTCCCGCATAAACGGGGATCCAGGGAACCGCCGCATTTGTCTTCGGCAGTACTCGATTGCCGCTTATGCGGGAATGACAACAGCGGTCTGAAGCCCCGCGGAGCCGCCTGCATGCCAATTAACCCCGCGATTCAGGAATTTGTCGACGACGCGCGAAACTGGCGCCGCGACATCCATGAAAATCCTGAACTGCTCTACGACGTCCATCGCACCAGCGCTTTCGTCGCCGAACGATTGAAAGACTTCGGCTGCGACGAGGTTGCGACTGGAATCGGCCAGACCGGCGTCGTCGGCGTCATCAGAGGCAAGCTCGGCGACAGCGACAAAACGATCGGACTCCGCGCGGACATGGACGCCCTGCCGATCCATGAGACGACCAACCTTCCGTACCGCTCGAAAGTCGAAGGCAAAATGCACGCCTGCGGCCACGACGGACATACCGCGATGCTGCTCGGCGCCTCGCGCTATCTCGCCAAGACGCGCAATTTCGCCGGCAAGGCGATCGTCATCTTTCAACCCGCCGAGGAGGGCGGCGCCGGGGCCAAGGCGATGATCGACGACGGCTTGATGGAGCGATTCGGCGTCGACCAGGTCTTCGGCATGCACAACATGCCGCATCTGCCAATCGGCTCCTTCGCGATCAGAAAGGGGCCTTTCCTCGCCGCGGCCGATCGTTTCACGATCGAAATCGAAGGGCAGGGCGGCCATGCGGCGTACCCTCATCTTTGCATCGATCCGCTGCTGGCGGCCACGCAAATCGTCAGCGCGCTTCAATCGATCGTCGCACGGGGCGTCGATCCGCTCGATTCCTGCGTCGTCTCGGTGACCCGTTTCGAGGCCGGCTCCGCCTTCAACATCATCCCGCAGACCGCTGGCCTTCTAGGCACGACGCGCACCTACCTGCCGGCGACCCGCGATTTTGTCGAGCGACGATTGACCGAAATCGCGAAAGGCGTCGGCGCTGCAATGGGCGCCAAAGTCGAGGTCAAATACGAACGTGGCTATCCAACGACGCGCAACCATCCGGAACAAACGGAATTCGCCGTATCCGTTGCGCGGAAAGTCGCCGGCGCGGATAAAGTCGAGACGAATTCGCCGGCGATTATGGGCGCCGAAGATTTCTCCTTCATGCTGGAATCGCGCCCCGGCGCCTTCATCATGATCGGCAATGGCGATAGCGCCGTCTGGCATGACCCCAAATATGATTTCAACGACGCCGTGCTGCCCTATGGCATGAGCTATTGGGCGGAACTCGTGGAGAAGGCGTTGGCGGCGTAGAGGTTTGCGTACTACGCGACCCCGCGCAACGCGCGCCATTCCGGCTTCAATATCGCCATCACAAGCTCGTCGTGATGGACGCCATGGAAATAGGCGCTGCCGCGCGAGACGCCTTCGGCTTTGAAGCCGACGCCTTCATAGGCCCGGCGAGCGCGGAGATTATGCGGAAAGAGGCCGAGCGAAAGCCGATGGGCTTGGGTCTTTCCAAAGACTTCGTCGAGGATCAGGTTGAGGAAAGCCTTGCCGAACCCTTGGCCCGGCCGGGTTATGACAATGCGCTTGATATGCGTCACTTGGTCAGGCGCGTTCCAATCGCGCAAGATGACGAAGCCGAGAGGCTCGTCGCCGCTGAACGCTAGAAAATAGGCGTATCGCGGATCGGCCAGAGCGGCTTGATGCCAGGCTTCGTCGGAGCGGCCGACCAAATCCTCGTACCCCTCAGTACGTTCGGCCGCCATGATGAACCCAAGTCTGGCCGATGTCGGCCGCGCAATAGTCACGCCCGCCGGATTCAAATCTTCCGCTCTCATGGGATCTACTATTAGGGCTGAACGGGCGCTCGTGGCGCAAGATTGGCGGCCTGATCGGCCAGCGTGTCGCGCGTCTGCGGATCGACCACGGCGAGCGGCGCAGAAACGGCGAGCGTCGCCGCCTTCCCAACCGTGGTCGTCACGCCAAGGGCGACAGCGCCGACCTGTTCGCCCAAGGAGGCGCGCGCGGAAGCGAGCGTCTGGCCGGCGGCCAGCCGCGCGCCAATCGCTTTCACGACTTCGCTTTCCGCGAATTTGCTGTGATTCATACCGTCGTCCGAGCCGACCTTGGTGAGGTCGACGACATGGATATGCGCCTCCTCGAGAATCGAATGATAGGGCTCGACGGTCGGATCGATGGCGCCAAGCCTGGGCTCATTGCCCGCCAGCAATCGCGACACGCCAAGCGCGCGGTCATCCTGCGAAACGAAGAGCGTGACCGGCGGCGTCTTGTCAGTCTTCTCGATCTCCGCGATCTGGCGGCGGAAGACATCGACGTCGATATCGGGCGAGGCTAGCATAATGTCTCTGATTTTCGGCGAGATCGTCCCCTTGCGGATCGCCATCTGACGCAAGGATTCGACCGCCAGAAAATTCCCCATCGAATGCGCCAGTATGGAGATCGAAGCGACCTTCGGATCTTTCGCGACGCCCGCTAAGACCGCCTCGAGCGCATCGCGAGAGTAGGTCGCGCTGTCGCGGTCATAGACATAGTCGAGCAATCGCCCGCGCGAAGGCCAGGTGAAAAGCACTGGAACCACGGGCGCGTCGGAATCGTGGACGATTTGCGCGAACCGGTACACGGCTTCGTCGAAGCGCGTATTGTAGCCATGGACGAAAACCAGAACGTGACGACGCCCCGATTCGGTCAATTGCTGATCGAAGCGGGTCGTCGCTTGTTTCAGGTCGAGGCGGTCGGCGCGCAGCGTCACGAAATCGCGCGTGGGATCGCCGGGCGGCGAAGACGGCCATTGGATCTCGCCGATCTTTCGCCGCGAATCCGGCGGGATCGACACGACGATATTGGCGAAGGC
>JASLHV010000366.1 GCA_030153205.1 Roseiarcus sp.
CTGCGCGCCTCTGCTGGAGGCCGATCAGGCGCGGCTGTGCCGGATGGCCCTGCCCGCGATCGAGCCGCCGGACGCGACCATCACGATTAAGCTGCAAACGCCTTTCGCGGACGGCAAAGGCCTGCGGGTCGACTATGTCGCCGGCCTGCCCGGCGAGACGCCCGGCGCCCATTACGCCGAGTGTCGGTTTCGCGAGCCCGGTCGGCCGCGGCGCTCGCAAGATCTCACCGCCATCGACACCGATCGCGGCCCGCTCGATCCGTACCAAGTCTCGATCCTGATCAAATTCTGGCTGGCGACGCCCGAGGCGCGCGCCGACGATCCGGAGCCGCTGGCGGGCGCTCAGCAGGCCTGGCGCGGCCCGAGACCGGTGATCTACGGCATCCAGCAGGCGATTAACGGCGTGCCGCTCGCGGCCATTTATGCGCTTCTCGCCGCCGCCTATTCGCTGGTCTATGGCCTGGTCGGCCGGATCAATTTGGCGTTTGGGGAACTGGCGGCGGCCGGCGGTTATGCGGCTTCCCTCGGCGTGCTGCTGGCGGCCGCCTTCGCGCCTTGGGGGCCGGTCGCGCTGGGTCTTGTTCTCGCGACGACGACGGCGGTCGCCTTCGGCGTGGCGTCGGGTCGCCTCGTCTTCGCGCCGCTTCACCGCGCGACCGGGCAGCAGGCTTTGGTCGCCGCGGTAGGGTTGTCGCTGTTCCTGCAGGAATTTTTGCGTCTTGCGCAGGGCGGAAAGCTCCGCTGGATCAATCCGATCCTGAACGAACCTTTCGCGGTCGCTCGCGCCGGCGACTTCGTCGCCGCGGCGACGCCGATCGCCCTCCTCGTCGGCGGCTTCGCCCTGGTCGCGGCGGCCGGGCTGCTTTTCGCGATGAAGGCCACCCGCTTCGGCAAGCAGTGGCGCGCCTATGCCGACGATCCGCTCGCCGCGGAGCTTTTCGGCATCGATCCCAAGGCGATTTTCGCCAAGACCTTCGCGATCGCCAGCGCCATGGCCGGCCTCTCCGGCTTTGTCATGACGATTTTCTACGGCGGCGTCGGCTATGGCGCCTCGACCGCGCTCGGCCTGAAGGCGCTTATCGCGGCCATTCTCGGCGGCATCGGCTCGGTGCCCGGCGCTTTTCTCGGCGGCCTGATCATCGGCGGCTTCGAAGCGCTTTGGTCGGCCATTTTTCCCATCGATTACAGGGATGTGGCGGTCTATTGCCTGCTTGCCGGCGTGCTGATCCTCCGCCCCGGCGGAATCATGAACTTAGGCGCCTATTCATCGCCGCGAAATTGAGCGAAACTCCCTAGCGCCCTTGATTGGATTAACTCTCTCCCCACATCGAAGGACGTCTCTGACGCGCCGTGGGAGCGACGCCATGTCCAACACAATGAACCTCAACGTCGCCGCCGGACCGATGCTTCGGGCGGATTCCTTCAACGGCGTGCGCACGCGCCGGATGATCGCGATTTGCCTGGACCTTGTCGTGGTCTCGATCATCGCCTTCGTCATTTGGTCGGCGCTGCTTATTCTGACGTTCGGCCTATCGTTGGTCCTTCTGCCGCCGATCTTTCCGCTGGTCGCCTTCTTCTACAACGGCCTGACCGTCTCAGGCTGGCGGATGGGGACGCCGGGCATGCGCGCCATGGATCTGGAAATGCGCATGCACGATAATGGTGGGCGCGTTCCGTTCATCAACGCCGCGGCGCAGGCGCTGTTCTTCTACGTAAGCTGGGTCTTCCCCGTCGTGTTCCTCGTTTCTTTGATCGATAGTGAGAAACGATTCCTTCACGACATTCTGGCCCAGGTTGTCGTGGTGCGTCGTCTACGCCCATGAAAAGTATGCTAAAGATCGCGTGGAAAGTTATCGAAGGCCATTCTCGGCGAGGCGAATCCGTTCTAGCCTTACTCCTGCCGCCAATTCAGGGAGGTGAAAAGGCGTGTCGAGAGAACCACGCGACGCACCGCAGTTCTATCTGACGGCGCCTTCCCCCTGTCCTTACTTGCCGGGCATGGAGGAGCGTAAAGTCTTCACCCATCTTGTTGGCCGGCGCGCGACGGCGCTCAACGATATGCTGACCCAGACCGGCTTTCGCCGCTCGCAGACCATCGCCTATCGGCCGGCCTGCGAGCAATGCCGGGCCTGTGTTTCGGTCCGCGTGATCGTCAAGGACTTTGTACCGACCGACAATATGCGCCGTATCGCGGCCGCCAACGCTGATCTCATCGGTGCGGTTGGTCCGGCCAAGCCGACGGCGGAGCAATATTCGCTTTTTCGCGCCTATCTCGAGGCGCGTCATCCCGACGGCGGCATGGCGGACATGTCGGTGCTCGACTATTCGATGATGATCGAGGACAGCCATATCGACACCCGGGTGATCGAATATCGCCGCCGCGGCCCGGATCATTTCATCACCAAGCGCGGCGAAGGCCCGCTTTTCGCCGCCTGTCTCACCGACCAGCTCGCCGACGGCCTGTCGATGGTCTATTCCTTCTTCGATCCGGACGAGAGCCGCCGCTCGCTGGGCTCTTTCATGATTCTCGATCATATTGAAAAAGCCCGCCGGCTCGGGTTGCCGCATGTCTATCTCGGCTACTGGGTCGAAGGCTCCAAGAAGATGGCTTATAAGGGCCGCTATCTGCCGCAGGAGCGTCTCGGCATGGACGGCTGGCGCCGCATCGAGCGTAATCCGTAGCGCCGCCCGAGGCCTCAGTGGGAGACGCCATGCCTCGCGCCGGCTCGATGTCTCTCGAAGATCCGTCGACCAAATCCGTACTCGCACGGCTCCATCATGCCGCCGGCTGGAGCGAGATACCCCGAATCATATCCTCTTTGCCGCAGGCGACGCGCGCCCTAACCCGCGAAGGCGCCCCGGCTTTTACACATGCCTTGTTTCGTACCTCCTATACGGCGATATCCGCGGCGCAAGGCCGCTTCCTCTACGTCGCCGCCCGCGCCGTCGACGCCAGGAGGATCGTGGAGTTCGGAACATCCTACGGCATTTCCACGAT
>JASLHV010000382.1 GCA_030153205.1 Roseiarcus sp.
GTTCTATTTTCTTGGCCAGGGGGACGTGTTAGGCGTGCCGACGCAGCTTCTCCTCCTGCTCGTTCTGATCGTCATCGCGGGAATCGTGCTCGATCGCACGACCTTTGGCCGCGCTCTCTACGCCATCGGCGCCAATGAGACGGCGGCGCGCTTTTCGGCTCTGTCGGTCGATCGGGTCAAGCTTGTCGTATACACGCTTTCCGGCCTCGCCTCGGGCCTCGCCGCCTGGGTCCTGGTCTCGCGCGTGACGACCACCCGCATGGACATGGGAATCGGCTACGAGCTCGACGTGATCGCCGCGGTGGTGCTGGGAGGAACCAGCATTTTCGGCGGCGCCGGCACGATCTGGGGCACCGTCATTGGGCTCGCGATGATTCAGCTCTTGAAGAACGGTCTGGCGTTGACTGGGGTCAAAGGTGACGCGACAATCGTCGTCATTGGGATCGCGCTCATCCTTTCGGTTTTGATCGCGAGTTCGCTTGAACGACGTCGCGATTGAGCGCGCGTTTCTGAAGGCCAACGCCGTCGCAGGCGGCATCTAGGGAGGATAAAGATGAAAGCGAGTTTACTCACAACTACGGCGGCGGCGTTGTTCGCGCTGTCGTTCGCCACTGGCGGCGCCAATGCCGCGGGCAAATGGGATGGCGCCGACGATCTGCCGACGAACCCGCTCGCCTGCGACGCGAGCGGCGCGGCGGCTCCGGCTGCGGCCAAGGCTTACGACGGCGGCCAGCCGACCGGCGCGGCTGACAAATCAGGCAAGGAGATTACCGTCGTCGACGTGCCGAAGCTGATCGGCATCGGCTATTTCAACGCGACGTCCAAAGGCATGCAGGACGCGGCCAAGGAGCTCGGCAACGTCAAGGTCACGACTGACGGGCCAACCGAAGCGAAGATCGACGAGCAGATCAAGTTCATCGACAATTACATCACCCGCGGCGTCGACGGCGTCTTGTTCGCGGCCAACGATCCGGTCGCCATCGCCCCGGTTCTGAAGAAGGCTCTGTCCAAGGGCATCCGCGTCGTCGGCTATGATGCGAACTCGACTCCCGACGCGCGCGAATGGTTCGTCAACCAGGCTGAGTTCAATGGCATCGGCAAGTCCATGGTGGATTCGATGGCCAAGGAGATCGGCGAGGACGGCAGTTTCGCCATCGTCACTTCGACATTCACGACGCCAAACCAGGCCCGCTGGATCGCCGAAATGCAGGCCTACGCCGAGAAATGCCATCCGAAGATGACCTGGCTCGAGACCGTTGAGGCGCAGGAGGACAACAACCTCTCCTTCAACCAGGCGACGACCCTCATCAACAAGTACGGCGACAAGCTAAAAGGCTTGTTCGGCATGACTTCGGTGGCGACGCCGGCCTCGGCGGAAGCGGTCACCAAGGCTGGCCAATGCGGCAAGATCGCCGTTGTCGGCCTCGCCACGCCGAATGCGATGAAGCCCTACCTCAAGACGGACTGCGTGAAGTCCGTGGTCTTATGGAACCCGATCGATCTCGGTTATGCCGCGACCTACGTCCTGCGCGCGGTCGCCGACGGCAAGCTGAAGCCTGGCGCGACCTCGGTCGAGGCGGGCAAGCTTGGCAAGCTCAATGTCGTCAACGGCAGCGAGATCCTGCTTGGACCGCCCTTCATCTACACGAAGGAGAACATCGACAAGTTCGACTTCTGAGGAGGACGCATCGAGCCCCGCTGGTCATTGCGAGCCATAGGGCGTCGAAAGACGCCCTATTGGCTCCTTGCGATGACCACGCCTTAAGAACGCGGCCTCTCCGTTCTGCAGCGTCGCAGTGATGACCATGAGTTCCTGCGTCGCAGTCTTCGACATCGGCAAGACGAACATGAAGGTCGTCGTGTTTGATCGCGGCGGCGAGGTTCTGGCTGAGCGCTCGGCGCCCAACATCCCGCTCGCGCCTGACGCCACGTGGCCGTACCTCAAGCTCGACACCGAAGGCGCTTGGGTGTTCCTCATCGGCGCGCTCAAGGAACTTGGCGCGCGATTTCCCATCGAGGCGATCTCGACCACGACGCATGGCTGCGCCGGGGTCCTCATGGAGAGCGACCGCCCGGCGCTGCCGCCGCTCGACTATGAGTTCGACGGATTCTCCAGCGTCGACGCGGCCTATGACGCGGCCCGCCCGCCCTATGAAGAGGCGCTGTCGCCCCATCTTCCGCGGGGCCTCAATCTCGGGCGGCATATTTTCTATTTCGAGCGCTGCTATCCGGCCCAATTCCGCCGTGCGGTCGCGTTCCTGACTTACCCGCAATATTTCGGCTGGCGGCTCGGCGGAGCGATGGCTTCAGAAGCAACCGCGCTCGGCGCACATACCGACCTTTGGCGCCCTCATGAAGGCGATCTCTCGAGCATGGTCGACACGCTCGGCTGGCGGCGGCTTTTCCCGCCCATGCGCAAGGCGTGGGATACCCTCGGAACGATCAAGCCAGAAGTCGCCGCGGCGACCGGGCTCTCGCCCGATGTGCGCATCATCAGTGGCGCGCACGATTCGAACGCCTCCCTCGTGCCCCATCTCCTGTCGAGGCGCGAACCTTTCACCGTCATCTCCACCGGAACCTGGGTCATCATCATGGC
>JASLHV010000384.1 GCA_030153205.1 Roseiarcus sp.
GCCATCGCGCATCGTCTCTCGACCATCGCAGCGATGGACCGACTGATCGTGCTCGAGAGGGGCCATATCGCGGAAACTGGGACGCATCAGGACTTGCTCAAGCGCGGCGGGATCTACGCTACGCTCTGGCGTCGCCAGTCCAGCGGGTTTCTGGACGCGCAGGCGGCATGACGGCGGAGACCGGCGCCTGCGCCCGCCAGGGATCGCGGACAAGAGGCGCATCGCGCGTCGCCAACGCCGGTTCAATAGCTGCTCGCCTCTCGGCTCAGCGCCTAGCGATCTCTGGCCCAACTAAGAGTTGATAGCGAATTTTGGAACGATTGCGTCGGCGGCCTGTTCACAAACGGTCTTTTCAGGCCGTCTCTTGGAGCCAAGTCGTTGTCGATCGCCCATCCACAAGCCACGGCGCGGATCTTCCATATGCCGATCCACCCGTTTCTGGTCCCGATTCCGATCGCCTGCTTCGTCGGAGTCCTTCTGACTGACCTCACCTACTGGCGGTCTGGGGATATGATGTGGGCGGATTTTTCCGCCTGGCTCGTGACCGTCGGCGTGATTTTTGGCTTTATCGCCGCCATCTTCGGCCTGATCGATTTTCTCAGCAATCGGGCGATCCGCGCCCAGGCGCCGGCCTGGCCGCACGCGATCGGCAACATCGCCGTACTCGTATTGGCCACGCTCAACATGTTCGTTCATTCGCGCGACGCCTGGACCTCGGTCGTGCCCTGGGGCCTCGCGCTTTCGGCCCTCGTCGTTCTCATTCTTCTGTTCACGGTCTGGATGGGGCGATCGATGGTCTACCGCTATCGGGTGGGAGTTGCTGAATGACATCCGCTGTCAAAGCGCTGTCCATGGCGGTCATCGCAACATCGGCTTTGGCCTTCGCGGCTGACGCCGAGCAGCCGTTCGATATTCAAAGTCAGATCGGCCCTAATCCGGTTCTGCCAGACATCCAGCAATATCTGTTTCCGCCAATGCATCTCGCGTCGGTAGTGGGCTGGAAGAACGGCGAGACGCCCACCGTCTCGCCGGGTCTGAAGATTGAGCCTCTCGCCACCGGCCTTCAGCACCCGCGCTCGCTCTACACGCTGCCCAATGGCGATGTCCTGGTGGTTGAGTCGAAAGCGCCGCCGCCACAGCCGATCACGCGGCCCAAAGACATTGTCATGAGGACGATCGAGGGCTGGGTGACGTCAGGCGGCGACACCGGACCGAGCAACCGCATTACGCTCCTCCGATACGGCGCGGATGGAAAGCCCCCGACGCGATCCATCTTTCTCGACCATCTCCATTCACCCTTCGGCGTGGCTCTGGTCGGCAACGATCTTTATGTCGCCAACACCGACGCGATCGTGCGCTACCCCTACCATGACGGCGACCAGACGATAACCGCTGCCGGCGTTACGCTGACGCCATTGCCTGGCGGACCGATCGATCATCACTGGACAAAGAGCCTGACGGCCAGCCGCGACGGCTCGCTGCTCTACGTTGGCGTCGGCTCTAACAGCAATGTCGCCGAGAACGGCATTGAGGCCGAGGAGAATCGCGCCGCGATCTGGGAGGTCGATCGAGCGACCGGACGCTGGCGCATTTTTGCGAGCGGCCTGCGCAATCCGAACGGGCTGACCCTCGAACCGGAAAGCGGCGCATTGTGGACGGTCGTCAACGAGCGCGATGAACTCGGTCCGAACCTCGTTCCCGATTACATGACATCCGTAAAAGAGGGTGGGTTCTATGGCTGGCCTTACAGCTACTACGGCCAGCACCTCGATCCGCGCGTCGAGCCGCAGCGTCCGGATCTGGTCGAGAAGGCGATCGCTCCCGATTACGCTTTGAGTTCGCACGTGGCGCCGCTCGGTCTCGTTTTCGACGCCGCCGACGGCCTGCCGCCGAAATATCGCGGCGGCGCGTTCGTCGGCGAACATGGAAGTTGGGACCGGCCTGTCCTCAATGGCTACAAGGTCGTGTTCGTGCCCTTCGCGGGCGGTCATCCCAGTGGCAAGGCGGAGGACGTCGTGACAGGTTTTCTGGACGCGGACGGAAAAGCGCGCGGACGGCCGGTCGGACTTGCCCTTGACAAGGCGGGAGCGCTCCTCATTGCCGACGACGTTGGAAACACCGTCTGGCGCGTCACCTCCGCCGGCCAATAAGCGAGCACTGGGAGTTCTTTATTCAAGCCAGGAGCGGACCGCGGCGCGAAGAAACGTAAAGTCTTCGCGATCGGGCGTCGGCGAGCCGGCTCGATGTCCCCAGATTGAGGGAATTGGCTTGAGTTCCGCCCGCGCGAGGTGGAGCAGTTCGAGGGTGTTGTCGGCGACCGGGAAATAGAGGTCGGTGCGACTTGGCAGCAGGAGCACGCGCGCCCGGATCGCCTGCAACGCCCGGACGAGATCGCCCTCATAGAGTTCGTTTGTGCTGATGTCGGAAGCGATCCAGGTGGACGCCTGAGCGTAAAGATCCTCCGCTTTCCGGCGGGCGAAGCGCGGATGAAAGACGTTGTCGAGGAAATCGTCGAGATTAGCCGCGCCGGTCGACGTGAGGTGCAGCCCAACGCGATACCAGTCCTGGCTCATCGCCCAGCCCGAATAGATCCGCGTGAAGGCGCGCATGGCCCTAATCGGCGTCGACGAAAAGCGGCCGCCGCCGATATGCTCAGGCGCCGCCTCCAGCGTCGCCAGCAGCGACCGCAGGAAGACCTGGTTGTGAACCGAAGTGCGGGCGCTGCCGCAGACGATAATGGCGCGTTCGACTTCGCCCGGAAAGAGCGCGGCCCAATGATAGGCCTGCTGCGCGCCCATCGAGAAGCCGTAGACGCAGGCGA
>JASLHV010000561.1 GCA_030153205.1 Roseiarcus sp.
CGCGACGGCTAGCCCGCGTAAGGCGGCTGTAACGAGCGCCCACAAGGTTAAGGCTGCCGCAAAACGATTGAGTAAGCCACGCTCTGTGTCCCGAGCGGCGTCGCGAGCCAAGTCATCATCGGGCGCTAAGACGCGCGGGAAGAAGAGAGCATAACCTGCGGCAGCGCCCGATTTGACGGTTCTACGCCGTCGCGTCCGCCGCGAAATCATTGAAAACGAGAGTTCCAGCCGCGAGCCGCTCGTATAGCACGAGCTGCGCTCGCGTCGACATCGCGTCTACGCCGGCAATCCCCCCGGGCAGCGCCGACACTCGATGCGGGGAGGGTATTTCCTACTCTTTTGTCAATTGGGCCGTCGCGTCGCCCTGAATGGTGTGCAGCGTCGCGAACGCTGTGTTTTTGCCGGTCTTCGTCAGGACGACGACAGTGCCATTGTCTCCGTACGAGACGCTCTTTGCCGTCACCGTACTCATCGTTACAGGCGTGGATGTTCCTTGGTAGGTGTAGCTTACGACCTTATCGCCGCTGAGCGTCACCGAGGTCGCCTCGCTAGCTTTGCCTCCCCACGCTCCGCCCCATGTGCCATTCCAACCAGACTTGGGCGCGGCCATTGCCGCCGGCGAGACAGCCGCGATCAGTGAAGCGGCAATGAGCAATCGGGTGGCGGCGAGAAAAGTCATGTGAAACTCCTTACGAGCACAACGCCAAAGTCTCCAAAATGTTCCATAAATGTTCCAATCGCGGTGATGGCCGACGGCAATAACGTCTTCTCCGCAGCGGAACTTCGGCTTTCATGTGCCGTTGATAGCCACTCCAAGTCTCTAGTGAGGACCGATATATGAGAACGCGCTTTTTGAAATACGGCGCGCTGGCGCTCGCTCTTACGTTCTCCGGCGCCGCGTTGGCCCAATCGAACCAACCCCCCAGCGACCAGGCTCCGGGCAATCAGCCCGGAAAAAGCATGGCTCCGGACAGCACGCCATCTTCGGACAGCACGCCATCAATGCCCATGAAGAGACACCATCGTCACCACCACCACCATCATCACATGGGACACCACGCTATTGGGGCGGGCGGAAGCGGCGCGGCGGGCGGAGCGGGATCAGAACCCGGCGATAGCGGAAAGTAGCCCTAAGACTTGTCGGCCGCGACTTCCGCGATCGTATGATCGCGGTGTTTGCCGCAAACGTATTGCGACTGGGCTTCGGCCGGCATTCAATCTTTACCGCTTCTTAAGGAGTGGTCGATGCTCCCGTGAATGGGATTGCTGTATTTCACAAAAGCGGACGATGCCGGGATTTAGCTGACAACGGAGCGCGTTCTGTCGGCGCGAGGGGCGACTTCCCGAAAAGGCATTAACTTACATTTACTTACTATTAGTCGCTTTGGCCTAAAGCTTCCTCGTCGAGGCTCAGCTTAGGCCTGCCGTGTTCAATAAAGCCACCGCAATTGCCTTATCGTTGCTAATTGCAACTACCATCCCACAGATTGCCTTTGGCTCTAGCGGGAATTCTGACGACGCGCGCCGCCTACAAGGCGGTCGTACTGTCGAGATCAATGACGACAGTGGCGGCTATGTTCTGCAGTACGCGATTCAAATGATGCGGTTGAAGGAATCAAGAACCAACGTACGGTTTATGGGGCGGTGCGATTCGGCCTGCACGTTGTATTTGTCCTTGCCATATGAGCAAACCTGCATAACGCCTGACGCGTATTTCCGATTTCATTCGCCCTCCGCGCCATCGGCCAGTGACATCGAAGCGGTTCGCACCTTCATGCTGAAAAAATATCCAAGGTGGGTTTTGACCTGGATATCGAACCAAGGCGGTTTGACGGGGCAACTGGTCACGATGGACTACACATACGCCAGGCGCTTTATGAGGGCGTGCGCGTGATCGACGAGGCGCGTCGCTATCCTGACTTTGCGGATAGGCGTCTATGACTGCGCCGAGGCCTAAGTCTATTGTAAATCAATCCGAAGTGCTCCTCTCGATCCTGGCAATCGGGGCCGCTGTCGCCGCAGTCAAGCTTACCCCTCTCGAGGATCGAACCACCTGCTTCTTGCTTTTGATATTTGCTTCTGCCGCGCCTTATGTCGTGAGGGCCGCGATCCGACCAAATGCCGCGCGAGCAAGTGGGGGTTCAAAACAGACTTCGGTTTTCGCAAGACTAGTGACCAAGATGGTCGGGCTTTGCGCGATTTATGCGGCGATCGCGCTCGTTTATTTCACTTTTCCATCATTCTCTGGGAAATTGACCCTTCCTCTGCTCAATCTTATTCGTGAGTTTTGGATCGTCCTGGTAATCGTCGCGCCGCTCTACGTGTGGCTGACCGATCGAAGCATGAACGAGCCTGAGGACGGTCTCTTTTATGTTGGCCGATTAGTCGTCGCGCCACGCCGGCCCATAAAGTGGGATTTGGTCAAACAGTATCTTCTGGGGTGGGCTGTAAAGGGTTTTTTCCTCCCGATCATGATCGGGTTTGCATATGACGACATAGACTGGCTGCTCTCGATGAATTTTTCGGAAGAGCTCCGGAAAAGTAGAGCGTACTATGACGTCGTCTATCGTGGCCTCTATTTCGTTGACGTCATCTACGCGAGTGCTGGCTATCTTTTCACCATGAAGCTGATCTCGGCCGAAATCAGGTCAACCGATTCGACGGTAGAAGGCTGGTTCGTCTGCTTGATTTGTTATCCACCGTTTTGGGACTTTGTTTCTGACAATTTTCTAAATTATGGCGGCAATTACTACTGGGACCAATGGATCGGCTGGAGCGA
>JASLHV010000444.1 GCA_030153205.1 Roseiarcus sp.
GAAAGATCAAGGGAAAGATCAGGCGAAAAATCAAGGGAAAGCCCCGCCGGGGCCGCCGCCCTTGCCACCCGATCCTCCACAGGGGCCTTCATCTGGTCCTTGGGGCCGCCCAAAATAATTTAGCCGGGCGCAGTGCCACCCAGCTTGACAAAAATTCGGAACGGTTTACCTATGTAAATGTTATTTACATTCACAACGGCATTCGCCGTGATGGAGAGGGAAATGGCCTACACCGCAGATGTCAATCGATGGCGCGGCCCCACCGAAGAATACGATCATCCCCGCATGCTGCATTCGCCCTGGCATCCCGGTTGGATCGCCGTGACGATTCTCGGCTTCATCATCTGGTGGCCGATCGGTCTCGCCCTTCTCTTTTTCACACTCGGGAGCAGAAAAATGGCTTGCTGGAGTCATCACGACGGTCACGATCGCTGGGCCAACAAGATGGAGCGGATGCAGTGGAAGATGGAGCGGATGCGCGACCGCATGGAGCGCCGCGGCTTCCCGTTCGGCCCGCCCTCGAGCGGCAACCGCGCCTTCGACGAATACCGCATGGAGACGCTGCGTCGCTTGGAAGACGAGCAGAAGGAGTTCCGCGAATTCCTCGATCGCCTGCGCCATGCCAAGGACAAGGAAGAGTTCGATCTCTTCATGGCGCAGCACCGCACCCGTCCGACGCCGCCTCCGGCTGACGACCATCCCCAGAGCTAAGAGACTTAAGGCGTAATCGCCCCTTACCGCCTTGAGGCCCTCGAGCCGCCCGTCTGCGATGAGCAGGCGGGCGGTTTGCGTTTTGGCGTCAAAACGGCCGCTTGCAGGCGGTTTTAAGTCTTTGGTAGGACGGTATTTCCTCCGGCCAAAATCCCCTTTGGTAACCGGACGTTAACCACGATTGGCGTCTGGTGGGAGGCGAAAGGACGCGCGGAAAGCCCTTGTTTTGACACGTTGGCAGGGGAAGCCAGCCCCGGCTTTGGACGGGCCTCCCATGTGACACATCACGGCTTTTCGCGCCGGCGTAAACAGCCCGCGCTTTTTACGCGGCCGCAGAAATCGGAAGCCATTGCATCTCTGGCAACCGGGGAATTGGGAAACTTTGAGAGGACATCACTTATGAATCCGGCTGACGTGGCACAGGCCGCACTTCCGCTGCCATCCGCTGACGTCTCGCTGATTGCCCTGTTCTGGCAGGCGCACTGGATCGTCAAATGCGTGATGCTCGGGCTGTTGTCCTGCTCGGTCTGGGTGTGGGCGATTGCGATCGACAAGCTCATTCTCTACTCGCGCACCCGCCGCGCGATGGATCGTTTCGAGCAGGCGTTCTGGTCGGGCCAGTCGATCGAGGAACTCTATCGCACGCTCGCCGCCAAGCCGACGCAGTCGATGGCGGCCTGTTTTGTCGCGGCGATGCGCGAATGGAAGCGCTCCTTCGAGAGCCAGGCGCGATCCTTTGCCGGTCTTCAGATGCGGATCGAAAAGGTCATGAACGTTTCGATCGCGCGCGAAATCGAGCGGCTGGAACGAAGGCTCCTGGTGCTGGCCACGGTAGGTTCGGCAGGACCGTTCGTCGGCCTGTTCGGCACCGTCTGGGGCATCATGTCGAGCTTTCAGTCGATCGCGGCTTCGAAAAACACCTCGCTCGCGGTCGTGGCGCCCGGTATCGCCGAAGCGCTTTTTGCCACGGCCATCGGCCTCATCGCCGCCATCCCCGCGACTATTTTCTACAACAAGTTCACGTCCGAGGTGAACCGGCAGGCTCAGCGGCTGGAAGGCTTCGCGGACGAATTCTCAGCCATCCTGTCACGTCAGATCGACGAGCGCGGGTGAAGCCGAAACCGAGATCATGTGAGCCGATCGTGAGCACCGAAACATGGCGATGAATATGGCAGGTTCGTCCGGCGGCGGACGCCGCGGTGGCCGGCGCGCCGCCGTGATGGCGGAAATCAACGTCACGCCGATGGTCGACGTGATGCTGGTGCTGCTCATCATCTTCATGGTGGCGGCGCCATTGATGACCTCGAATATCGATATCGATTTGCCCGTCGCCTCCGGCGGCAAATCGATCGCCAACAACACGCCGCCGTTGACCCTGTCGGTGAAGCGGACCAACGGCAGCTGCAACTCCGCTGTCGAGCTTTATCTTGGGGATGCGCCGGTTGCGGCGGCGGATTTGTTGCCTAAAATCAAGGCGATCCGCGAAACTCGGTCGGAGGCCGAAAGCGTGGTTTACCTGCGCGGCGACAAGGATGTCTGCTACACGGATATGATGAAATTGCTCGGGCAGATCCGCACCGCCGGCTTCAAGGCCAATATCGTCATCATTCCCGAGCAGGGTTCGTAAGTGACCGACGAAGCGACGCCTGGATCGAACGGAAGGCCTGACTTGAAGGGCAAGGTCGACAAGACAATCATTGCGTCGATTCTCCTGCACATCCTCGTGTTCGGGTGGATGATGTTTTCGTTTTCGACCAAGGCCTATGTCATGCCCGAGGAGGACACGGTTGCGGTCGACGTGATCTCTGCCGACCAGTTCTCCCATGCGATGGCCGGGATGAAGACCGGCGACAAGAAAAATCCGAAGCCGCTGGTAGAGAAGGTCGCGGAGGCCAAGCCGCCGGTCGACGATGCCGTCGGCAAGATCACCGAGAAGCCGCCGGTCGTCACAGACACCACGCCACCGCCACAACCGAAGCCGATCGAAAAGCCGGTCGAGAAGAAACCCGATCCGCCGAAGCCCGTGGCTGAAGCCAAGCCAAAGGAAGAGCCGAAGCCGGTCGAGAAAAAACCGGAAACTCAGGACCCGATCGCCGAAGCGATCAAGAAGGAAGAGAAGAAGCCGCCGAAGCCGCATGTGGAAGCCGCAAAGACGCCGCCGCCCCAGCCGCCGAAGCCGAAGGCGGAACGCACTTTCGACCAGACCAAGATCGCGGCCCTTCTCGACAAGCGCGATCCGTCGCGCCAGGCCGTCACCGGCGAGACGATCAACTCTCAGGCTGCATTGGGTACATCGAAGGGCTCCGCCGCCGACAACTCCGCCACCTGGGGCGCGATGTTCCGCCAACAGGTCGAACGCTGCTGGAAAAAGCCTTACGGCGGCATTGAAAGCCAAAATCCGGAAGTCGCGTTTTCGATCAAG
>JASLHV010000457.1 GCA_030153205.1 Roseiarcus sp.
TCGCGCCGCGCAAGAGATGGGCATTCCATATAACGACGATGTCAATGGCGCGCGGCAGGAAGGTGTGGGCTTCTATCAACTGACGCAGCGTGACGCGCGGCGCTCCTCCGCCTCCAGCGCTTATCTCAGCCCCATCCGCAACCGCGCCAACCTGATGGTCCGTACCGACGCCGTGGCGGCGCGCATCGTCCTCGACAAGGGCCGCGCGATCGGCATCGAGATACTTGGTAAGGGCGCCGCGACAGTCATCCGGGCGGAGCGCGAAGTGCTGCTCGCATCAGGCGCGTTCGGCTCGCCAAAGCTTCTCATGCAATCGGGGATTGGCCCGGCCGAGCATCTCAAGTCCGTCGGCGTCGGTGTCGCGCATGATCTTCCCGGCGTCGGCGGCAATCTCCAGGACCATCTCGACCTCTTCGTCATCGCTGAATGTACCGGCGAACATACCTATGACAGCGTCGCCAAATGGCATCGCACCCTCTGGGCGGGCCTTGAATATATTCTCTTCAAGAAAGGCCCTGTCGCCTCCAGCCTCTTCGAGACGGGCGGATTTTGGTACGCCGACAAAGGGGCCGTCTCGCCCGACATCCAGTTTCATCTGGGCCTAGGCTCTGGGATCGAAGCGGGCGTCGCCAGGATGCGCAATCCCGGCGTGACCCTGAACTCGGCGTTCTTGCGGCCAAAGTCGCGCGGCGCGGTCCGGCTCGCCAGCGCCGATCCAACCGTCGCGCCTTTGATCGACCCGAATTACTGGGCCGATCCCTACGACCGCAAGATGTCGATCGAGGGGTTGAAGCTCGCGCGCGAGATCATGCGGCAGAAGGCGCTTCAGCCCTATGTGCTCGCCGAGCGGCTGCCTGGCCCCGACAAGATCAGCGACGATGACTTGCTCGACTACGGGTGCCGGCACGCCAAAACCGACCATCATCCCGTCGGCACATGCCGCATGGGCCGCGACCCCCTCGCCGTGGTGACGCCCGATCTGAAAGTGCGCGGAATCGAAGCCCTTCGCGTCTGTGACGCCTCGATCATGCCGCGGATCGTCTCCTCGAACACCAATGCGCCCACCATCATGGTCGGCGAGAAGGCGTCTGACTTAGTCCGTGGACGCGACCCGCTCCCGCCTGTCGTCTTCTCCAGCAATCAGCGCGTCGGCCTTTGAACTTTTGGCCAGATCCCGCCTCTGAAAACCATACAATTGTTGTAGTCGCCTCGCCTTCCGTGTCATGCTAGCGTGCTGACACATTCACCAGCCAAAGGCTGGGGGTTCGGGAGGAAACTAAATGACGACTAGACGCGATCTCATCCGTGGCGCGGCCGTTGGGGCTGGCGCGGCCGGCCTTTTCGGCGGCCTGGGCTTCAACCCGTTGATCGCTTCCGCAATGGCGAAGGAAGCCGGCAAGGCGACCCGACCCTTGAAGGCGGCGTTCTCCAACGCCGGCCTGCAAGCGACTTGGTGCGCGCAAGGCAAGCAGGCCGCCGAATATTGGGGCAGCCTCTTCAATGTGGAAGTCACTTGGTTCGACGGCCAGCTTGACGCCGTCAAGCAGCGCTCGGCCATCGACAATATGGCCTCCCAGAAATGGGACTTCGTCGCCATCCAGGCTTTCGGCATCGGCACGCTGACAGCGCCGGTCAATAAGATGATCGACGCCGGCATCCCGGTCATCGATCTCGACACGCTGATCGCGCCGCTCGATACGATCAATGTTCACACGTTCCTCGCGCCCGACAATGAATTCATGGGCGCTTCGGTGACGCAAGCGCTGGTCAATGCGATCAACGGCGAAGGCACGATCGTGATGACGCAAGGCGCGCTCGGGCACACTGGCGCGCAAGGCCGCGCCCGCGGCTTCAAGTCGGTCGTCTCGAAATTCCCGAAGGTCCAGGTGCTCGACGAGCAGCCAGCCGATTGGGACGTGACCAAGGTCGCGCGCATCTGGGAAACGCTACTGACCAAATATCCGAAGATCGACGCGGCCTTCTTCCATAACGACGACATGGCGCTCGCCGCGGCCAAGGTCATGCAGGCCAAGGGACGCACCGAGACCAAGATCGGCGGCGTCGACGCCATGCCGCCGGCGATCACGGCGGTCCAGAAGGGCGAGATGTACGCAACCGTGCGCAACCCGTCCTGCCGCATCCATGGCGGCGCTATCATCGCCGGCGTCTCCGCGGTCATCAATGGCGCCAAGACCGGAACCGACATTCCGAAGAATATCGTCACCGACGGTCCGGTCGTCACCAAGGCGAACGCGGACGGCATGCTCTGGATGGAGGATCAGTTCCTCATCTGAGGCTTAAGGGTTCGAAAGTCCTTATCGATGTCTTCGGCGCTGCTCGAACTCTCGAGCATCTCCAAATCCTTCGGCGGCGTGCAGGCTCTGCGCGCCGTCGATTTTGCGTTGAAGCCCGGCGAGATCCACGGGCTCGTCGGGGAGAACGGCGCCGGCAAATCGACCTTGATGAAAATCATCGCCGGCGTTCATGCCGGCTATGAAGGAACGATGCGGGTCGACGGACGCGACGTTCATTTCCGATCCTCGCGCGACGCGCTCGCCGCCGGCATCGGCATGGTGCATCAGGAGCTTTCCGTCGCGCCTGAGCTGAGCGTTGCGGAAAATGTCTTTCTCGGCATGCAGCCGATCAATGGGTTAGGAATCGTCGCCTGGCGCAAGATGGCGCAACAGGCGACCGAGCAGTTGAAAAATCTGGGTTTGGACATCGATCCGAAAGCGCGTCTCGGCGACTTTCCCATCGGTGTGCAACAGCTCGTCGAGCTCTCGCGCGTCCTTTTCTCCGGCGCGCGAATCATCATCCTGGACGAGCCGACGTCCGCGCTCTCGCCGCCGGAAATCGAACGACTCTTCGGCGTTCTCGCCAAGCTCAAACAGAGCGGTCGAAGCCTGATCTTCATCTCGCATTTCCTCGACGACATCCTCAAGATTTCCGACGAGATCACGATCTTCCGCAACGGCCGCAAAGTTGCGACGACGCCGGTGACGGGGGCGATCGACAAAGGCTGGATCATCGAGCGGATGATCGGCTCCGGCCGCGAAGAACTCGAAGAGAGCTACCTCGGCGAGATCAAGCTGAACAGCCGGCCGACGGCGCCTATCGTACTCGAAGCGAAGGGCCTCTCGCTTGGCGCCGCCTATCGCGACGTCAGCTTCGCCGCGCGCGGCGGCGAAGTGCTCGGCGTCTATGGTTTCATGGGCTGCGGGCAGCTCGAACTCGCCCGTACGCTTTTTGGGCGCCTCAAGCCTGATCGCGGCTCGCTCGCGATAAATGGCGCGCCTGCCCATCTCGCCAACACCAACGCTGCGCGCGAGGCTGGCGTCGCTTATGTCGCCGAGAGCCGCCGCGCCATGCTGTTCAGCGAGGAGCCGGTCTATAAGAACGTCTCGATCGCGGTGCTGCAGCGCCTGTCGAAGTGGCTGCTCAAACCCGATCGCGAGCGCGCCATCGCGTCTGAGCAGGTCAAGGCGCTCGACATACGCCCGCCCAGCGTCGAATTGCGTCTCGGCGGCTTCTCCGGCGGCAATCAGCAAAAGGTCGCGCTTGCCAAATGGCTGACGCATCCGCCAAAAATCCTGCTGCTTGCCGAGCCGACGCGCGGCATGGACGTCGGCGCGAAAGAGGACGTCGTCAAGATCGTTCGACACTTGCGCGACCAAGGCATCGCCATCATCGTTTTCTCGACG
>JASLHV010000480.1 GCA_030153205.1 Roseiarcus sp.
AGGCCATTGCCGGCTGCGACGGCGGCGAGCTTCATTTCAATTTGCGAACTGAATTTTGCGGCGAAGCTTCGATCCTTCAGGCACTGGGGCGTCCAATCGAAATCACAATGGAGTTGACCTGACTCAAATAGCTCGTTCCAGAACAGAAGGCCAAACAGGCAATGCCATAACGTGTTCTCCGCGAAGAACACCGTACAGCCCTCGCGACGCATGACGGCCGCGACGCCCGCCTCGGGATTGCCCCGATAAGTATCGTCGACCGTTATCGTTCGCCCCGAGCGGAGCAGCTCGGTATGCAGCCCCGTTCGCCGCCCACCGAATTTTCGCGCATAGTAGTCGGTCGCAAAAATATGTTCGCCGTCGCTGGCGGGGTCGTCAATCATTTGCCGTAGGAGTTCTTCGGCATCCGCTTTATCACCGGAGGTATACAGAATACGCGCGAGGCGCTCGCGGCAATCGGCGGATGATCCCTTTCGATAAAGCTGCCGCGCCAGGTCGCGATCGCCTTTTTTCTCGAAATACTGGCCGACCTGGCAGATAGCGCGATCGCGAAGCTCCCCAGCGAAGTGACTCGGGCAGGGCGGTCCATCCAATATATCCAAAATTGCGCGTTGAAAGTGGACTGGCAGCTTCGTAGAGAGCCGATCGAGAAGCTGGCTGTAGTAAAACCCCGCCCGCGCTTCCTCGCCGTCGGTAAAACGCGCGCTGAAGTTTTCCACTTTGTTGGTGCGCACGATGCCGAGGTCGCGAAGCGCGAAATTCTTCAAGTCGTCCTCGGTCTTGCCGAAATAGAGATAAAGCAAGAATTCGATTGGGCGGGTGTTGGCAAGCGCCACGAACCGGTCGCCCGCGCAGAACTCCGAGGCGGTCTCGAAAGATATACTCGAAAGATAGAAGTCGATGAGCTTCGGCTTCGCCCAGGAGCTGCGCGCCTCCGCAAAGCCTGCTTCCTTGGCGCCCTTGAACAAGATGTCTTTCGGTAAGCAAGCTAGAAACCCTGCGTAGTCCTCTTCCTCGATGCGCCTCGCATAGCCACACGCCATCAAATCCCAAAGCGCTTGGCTTACGTCGGAAATTTCCGCATATCTAAAATGCGCGCGGTTGAAGATCGCACCGCGCCGATTGAGCATGCGGACGAGAAGGCATTTGGCGTCTTTCGAGAGCGCCCCGAAGGTCCAGATGAACGTTTGATGCTCATCTGCGAGGATCGAGCCGTAGGTCTTGACAACGAAGCTGACCATTTCTACGAAATGGTCGAGGTAATAATAAGTGGGCAGGACGGGCAGCTTCATCCAAACCTTGCCTTCCACGCTTGTTTTTGGGACGCGTAGTCGGGCTCTTCTTCCGCCTTTTTCCAATAGTCATAGAATATTTGTGCGCTCTCGGCTTTCAAGGGATCGCCGGCGCCGCGCTCCTTCAAAGCATATCCGTTTTCTCTGTCGTATTTGCTTCCACTTTTGTAGTTCGCATAGCGGCGTGCGCGGGTGTACCCCATCTGCAGGAATTTGCGCGCCATGTCCGCGCCGACAAATTCGCCGTGGGCGAGATATGCCTTGAACATCTTGAAAATTCTTGCAGCGCTGCGTGTCGCGATCTCAGGTGTCTTGAAACGCCAATAGGGCGTAAGTTCGCCCTTATAGGGCTCGCAAATAAGTACGCCCTGTTCCCCCTTGCCGACGCGATAGAGTTTTGGCCGGGCCCGATAGTTGATACCGGCCTTCCAAGGGTATGAGGCTTTATCGAAGTCGAGATAAGACGGTTTGGCGCGGGTTTTCTTTGAGACGCCCGAATCCATTGTTCTATTTTTGTTCCATCGCGCCGATTTGTCAAGCTGGCGTCCCGACGAAGCGCAAAACCGCGGCGGAAGCCGTGCCCCAGATTGCAGGCGACGCGGTAGATTTCGTGAGTGAAGCAAGCGTCGCACGGAAGCCGGCCACTTCCGCGACGCGCCGAAGTCTCGGACGCCGACTACAAAAAAAAGACCTTCGCCGAGTAAATGAAATACGGCGAACAACGTCGAAAAGCTAAGGGAGACGGGATGCGGCTGGTGAAGCCATCTCAAAGATGGCGATCCGCCCACAACAAGGCGATCATGACCAGAACCCCTACGACCGCAATGACGAGCGCGCGCGGTACTTGTAATTCCTTACGCCGTGTCGGCAGATTGGTCGGCATTGAATTGTCCGCTCACTTCAAGTTTTAGTCGTTAGAGGCGCCGCCCTTCAGCTTTGGTTTGCCAATTGAGAAAACCACGCCATGCGCCTCTAATGTCGTACGTAACATTTCGATTGTGGTTTTGCGCGTATTGCGGCTTGCCGTCTCGAAACGCGCAATGGTCACCGACGAAATTCCAGCCCTGGCTGCTAGATCACCTTGTGTCCATCCGAGCAAGGCGCGGGCTTCTTTGACCTGAGAGGGAGTGACGGTTCGGGGCACGATTCACCGAAACGCTGCAATCTCAGGCGGCCGCTCGGCGGTTTTCTATTAGGCTCGGCCAGCTTGATCGATTTTCCCCTGCAGTTCACCGCGCTCGTGGTCGCGGGCGAGCTGAGAAAGGGAATGGTCGTGCAGGGTCGATAACACCTCCGAGAGCTTTTGCTGATCGTCGTAGCCTTTCGCAAAGCCAGGCCCGTATATCTTTCGTAATGTTCCAATCAAAGTATTGCCGTGCTTCCGCGAGATTTCGCCATCCTTGTCCCGATGGCGCTTGTCGAGGCCAGGCTGTTCCATGAGGTCTCCTCCGCTTGGGCGATCGAAGCGATAAAAAGACGATGGACAGGCAATGTTCCATCAACACGAAAAATCGACCCGCCCCCGCAGGCGGGCCGAGTCTTCGCGCGGCTCTGCAGGCGCAGCAAGCACCGCGCGCCCCAAGTTGAAGGCAGCGCGATAAAGTCGGCCCCAGGGGGAGGCTGACCATCGCGGCACCTGCAAAGGCTCGCAAGTGCGCGCCTTGCGGGCTCTATCATAAATCTCCGGGCGCGTGGTCGCTTTATCAAATGATGCGCCCGGCGAAAAACATTGCGTTGAGAATGAACTCCGACGCGAAGAACAGTCCGGGAACACATTACAATCTCCCAAATAGTACCCCTCTCTATTGACTCAGGCAGCCTTCCGGCCAGATTCGCGTTAACGTTTGCGTTTTAGGAGTTCTGCGTTGCCCGCGGGTCGTCCCTATTGGAAGGGCTATATTAAGCTGGCCCTCGTTTCTTGTCCCATCGCCGTCTATACGGCGTCGTCCTCCAGCGAGCGCGTCGCGTTCCGGCAGATAAACAGAATCACCGGCAATCGCCTGCGGCAACAACTCGTCGACGAAGAGACGCGCGAGCCCGTCGATGCGACTGACAAAGGTCGCGGCTACGAGATCGGGAAGAACCAATACCTTTTGATCGAGGACGAGGAGCTTGAGAAAGTCGAAATCGAGAGCAACCACACTATCGAGATCGATTCCTTCGTCCCGCGCTCCGAGATTGACGAGCGATTTTTCGACAGCCCGTATTACATCGCCCCGAACGAGAAGGTCGGCGTCGAAGCCTTCGCCGTGATCCGCGAGGCGATGCGGGATAAGTCTATGGCTGCGCTTGGGCGGGTCGTTCTATCGAAGCGGGAACGCGTTATCGCGCTCCAGCCTTGGGAGAAGGGGCTTCTCGGCACGACGCTCCGCTATCCCTACGAGATCCGTCCGGCGAAGGACTACTTCGACGACATACCCGACGTGAAGATTGACAAGGAGATGCTCTCTCTCGCCGAGCATATTCTAAAGAGCAAGGAGAACCACTTCGATCCGACGAGCTTCGTCGACCGCTACGAGAACGCTGTGGTCGAGATGCTAAAGAAGAAGCGCGAGGGGATGCCGGTTCCCGAGGCAAAGCCGTTCGCCCGTCCCGCGAACGTCGTCAATCTTATGGACGCCCTTCGCGCGAGTATCGCGGGAGAGCAGGCAGCCTCCAAGCCGGCCAAGCCTTCTAAGCCGAGAAGCGCAATGCCTGCGGCGACAGCGGCGAAGCGGAAGAAGAAGCTAGGGTAGAGGGCAAAATTCGGATGGAACGCGAATACGAAACCTTCCTCCGTCACGACAAGCCTAAAGGCGAGCGGTATTGCTGCGGACGCTGGCGTGTCGTGATCGACGATGAGGAAGGCTCTGTCGCCTTGGTTTGCAACGAATGCGGCGAGCGAAAAGAGCTAGTCGACGTGAGAGGCGAAGCCGGGCTTCAGTTCAACAGCGATTGACGCTCCGATATCGCGTCGGTCCCGCCGGCCTTCCAATTACGCGGTCATCGCGCGCAATTGCTCTATAATACGGATCGGCTGATAAGGCTTGCCAAGAAAGACGCTACCATACGGTAAGTCTCTCGCCTCGACCATTCGGCGTCCTGAAGTGACGATGATCTTGATGCTTGCTGAACGACTGCGAGCGTAATGAGCCAGCGCCAGTCCATCAAGCGCGCCCGGCATCTCGATATCGGTGAAAAGGACGCGAATGTCCGTGCATTCCTTGAGCAATTTGAGGGCTTGGTCGGCATCGCCCGCTTCGTAAACCCGGAATCCGGCCTCCTCGATTGTCGTAGCCGCATCAAGGCGGACGAGCGCTTCGTCCTCGACGATAAGAACCGCCACCATTTGACCTGAGGGAAGCATGGATTCGCGCCAGTCGCAGGAGAGTGCGTCACGGGCCGCTAGCCTTGCTTCGGCTAATTCGCGAAGCGTGACGGGTCGCCTCGCGCCGACCATCGAGGGTCGGTCCAGGTCAATGCTTGAACGCTATGTGGGGTTCCCGACATAAGCAAATCTCTTCACGCCAAACGCACTGGCCATCAAAAGCGCGCCTTTCAAGCGCTAACTGCGATATGGTCGGTCGAGGCTTCCCTATGTCGGGAGTCCGACCGACAAGGTCCTTGTTGAACAGCTAGGAACACTAAACCGGCCTCCGTAGGGCGTCTCGGAACGCTCATTTATCCATGCGGTCTCCGCAGCTCGGCCGATCGAGCGAAGGAATCGTGTGATGACGGGCCCCGGATTGAATGGCCGAAACCGCCTCCTGGCGGCCTTGACGGCTTCGGATTTTGCGCTTCTCGCTCCTCACCTTGAATCTACTCGCTACGCACAGGGCATCGTTCTTCAGGAGCCGGGCGAGCCCATCGAGCGGGTTTATTTTCCAGAGAGCGGAATGATTTCGTTGCTCGCCGTCATGGCGACCGGCAACGGGGTCGAGACGGCGACGATCGGAAAGGAAGGCGTTGCAGGCGTCATGGCGGGTCTTTCAGGACGTCGCGGCGTAAGTCGAGCGGTTGTCCAAGTCGGGGGGGATTTTTCCCACATTGGCGTTGGTCACTTCAGGTCCGCGGTAGATCAAAGTTCGTCGATGCAGGAATTGGTGGCGCGCTATAATGACGCCCAAATCACGCTCGTCCATCAGGTCGCCGGCTGCAACGCGCTGCATCCGGTGGCGACCCGTCTCTGCCGTTGGTTGCTGCAGACGCGCGACCGCTGCGACAGCGACGTCATCCCTCTGACGCATGAGTTTCTGTCGGAAATGCTGGGCGTGCAACGGAGCACCGTGACCCTGCTGGCGCGCGAGCTTCAGGATTTGGGCCTAATCCATTATCGTCGCGGCCGCATTGAAGTCATCGATCGCGGTCGCCTCGAAGAGAAGGCGTGCGAGTGCTACGCAACGGCGCGGCGCACAATCGACAGGGTCTACGCGGAGCCGGAAACATGACTTCGCTGTCCGAGTTGGTCTCATCAATGGCGCGCTACTATTTCAGCCTTCGCAACGGCAGGCACTTCGACGACATCGATGGGCTCGAGTTAGTCGACCTCAATGCAGCCCGTGCGGAAGCCGTCGGATTTGCCCGCGATCTCATGCGCTTGGACTACGATCGGCGGGATTGGTCTCAGTGGATCGTTCGAGTAACCGACGAAAATCAGTTCGTGGTGTTCGAGCTGCCGTTCTCGCAAGCCATGTAATCCCTCCTTTGGCAGGCCTTGGAACGCTCGACTTGAACCGAGTCAGAGACCGGAGCTAAGGATCGGCGAACTGCCCAATTGAGGCTGTCCAGTCGGCGCTGTAGTGGCTCAAGAACGTCGCGCGGCAGCGACTCCGACCAGGATCACCATTTCGCCCGAGCGATTGGTGACTCGGATTCTGCATCCCGGCTCGTACACTTGTTTCGCAAGCTCGGCGACCTGCGGCCAGACTGCCTTAGAGTTCCGAAGCTTGATCGAATGAACGGCCGCGACAGTTTCGTCGCCGCGCAGAACTTCGAAATCATAAGTCTCCATTGGAGCGCTCTATGAGTGGGTCGGCGCAGCGAAATGATTGCCGCACTTGTGGACAGTCAGCCGTTTTTCGATATCGACTTCAGAAGGATCGGAGCCATGGTCAAGGCATACGTGCATAGCCGAACCGGATCGCGCTCGCCTTGCGCGGCCAAAGGTAAGATGATCTCGGCGAGAGCGCCTTTGCTTGTCAGCGCCTGCTGCTCGCGGGGAAGAGCGTCCCACGCTTCATCCAGGGCATGACACAGCAGGGCGACAGTCTCTGGATCAAATGATGCGCCTTGCGCAGCCT
>JASLHV010000562.1 GCA_030153205.1 Roseiarcus sp.
GGTCTCGGCGGCATGGGCGGCGCTCAACCGCTTGCGGCAACAATGGCCGGCGCTTCGTTGCTCGCGGTCGAATGCCAGGCGAGCCGGATCGAAATGCGCCTACGCACAGGCTATCTCGACGCCCAGGCGCGAAATCTCGACGAAGCCTTGGCGATGATTGAAAACTCGCGCCAGGAGAAAAAGCCGATCTCGGTCGGCCTGCTCGGCAACGCCGCCGAAATCTTCCCGGAACTCTTTCGCCGCGGCGTCAGGCCCGACGTCGTCACCGACCAGACATCCGCCCACGATCCTATCAACGGCTATCTACCGAAAGGATGGACGACGGCCGAATGGGAGGCGCGACGCGAGCGCGATCCAAAGGCGGTCGAAAAAGCCGCGCGCGCCTCGATGGCGGAGCATGTTCGCGCCATGCTTGACTTTCATCGCTCAGGCGTCCCGACTTTGGATTACGGCAACAACATCCGCCAGATGGCGCGCGAAGAAGGCGTCGACAACGCCTTCGACTTTCCTGGTTTCGTACCAGCTTACATAAGGCCCCTCTTCTGCCGCGGCGTTGGCCCTTTCCGCTGGTGCGCTCTCTCCGGCGATCCCGAGGACATTTATCGTACTGATGCGCGCGTCAAGGAGCTTCTGCCGGACAATAAGCATCTGCATAATTGGCTCGACATGGCGCAAAAGCGCATCAAGTTTCAGGGCCTGCCGGCGCGTATCTGCTGGGTTGGCCTCGGCGACCGCCATCGGCTCGGCCTAGCCTTCAATGACATGGTCGCCAAGGGCGAACTCAAAGCGCCGATCGTCATCGGCCGCGATCATCTGGATTCCGGCTCGGTCGCCTCGCCCAATCGCGAGACCGAGGCGATGAAAGACGGTTCGGACGCCGTCTCGGATTGGCCGATGTTGAACGCGCTTCTGAACTGCGCGTCAGGCGCGACTTGGGTGTCGCTCCATCACGGCGGCGGCGTGGGCATTGGCTTTTCGCAACATGCCGGCATGGTCATTGTGGCTGACGGCACGCCGGACGCCGAGCGACGGATTGAGCGTGTGCTCTGGAACGACCCAGCGAGCGGCGTGATGCGCCATGCGGACGCCGGCTATGATGACGCCATCGCTTGCGCGCAGGCGAATGGACTGAACCTGCCCGGAATTCTCCGCTAACGCGGCCCGGCCGTCTTTACCCTTTCGCCTTCGTGCGCTTTGCCTTCGGCTTCGCCGCAACCGTCGGCTTTGTCTCCACGCGCTGCGCGAGGACTTCGGCTTCCGCAGCATACCAATGGTCGGAATCGTGGCCGTCGGCCATCCCATTCAGAACCCAAAGTTCGTAAGCGCGCGTTCGCACTTGCTGCTCGAGATTTGTGTTCATATTTCGCTCCGGCTTTCGTTAAAAGTCTCTATTGAATGCGATCGCTATGGTTAAAAAATTCTTAAAATCGGCAAGGGCGCGCGCCGCGAAGTGGTAACATTTCGTCGCGTTTGTCACCTGACCGGCGATCGGAATGGAGGTCGAGTCGTCGCCCGTGACGACCTCCTCGTCATTGTCGTAACCTTCGGCCAAGTGTCGCCGAAAAGCCGCCGTGGGGCCGATCATGACCGACAATTCCGACTTCTACGCCGCGGCGCCGGTCTTCGACTCGTTCGGCGACGTCATGAAACCATCCAGCTATCGGCCGTTGCCCGATGATTGGATAATCGGCTTTTCCGATGTGATCGGCTCGACAAAGGCGATCGCGGAAGGCCGCTATAAAGCGGTGAACATGGTCGGAGCCGGCGTCATCGCCGCCGTCGCCAACGCTTTGCGCCGTAAACCTTTTCCCTTCGTCTTCGGCGGCGATGGCGCGAGTTTCGCGGTCGGCCCTGAGGATGCGCCGGCTGCCGCCGAAGCGCTCAAGGCGATGGCTGTCTTCGCGCGCGAAGAGCTGCAGATTGGGCTGCGCGTCGCTATGGTCCCCATCAACGCGGTTCGCGCCGCCGGGCGGGACGTTCGCGTCGGTCGTTTCGCGGCGTCGCCGCATTGCTCTTACGCCATGTTCGTTGGCGGCGGCCTTGCCTGGATCGAGACGGAGGCCAAGGCCGGCGCCTATCATCTTGAGCCTGCGCCTGCCGGCGCGCGGCCGGATTTGTCGGATCTGTCCTGCCGCTGGGGTGTCGCGCCCGCCGCGCATGGAACGATCCTCTCGGTCATCGTCGCGCCGCGCGGCGATGACCCGCGTTTCAACGCGCTCGTCGAGGAGGTGGTGCAATTGGCGATGAACGCCGAGGATAGCGGCAGGCCGATCACGCTTTCGAGCCTCGTTGCGAAGTGGCCGGGCCAGGCGATTTCGCTTGAAACCGCGACAGCCGCGCCCGGCGAATCGCGCGTCAAACGTCGTTTAACGATTTGGGCCAAGTACCTGCTCGGTCTCGTCTTTACCACCTTCAAATTGAAAGCTGGCGAGTTTGACGCTGCGGAATATCTTCACGACGTCGCCGCCAATTCGGACTTCCGAAAATTCGACGACGGCCTGCGTATGACCCTCGATTGTTCGCACGAATTTGCCGACGCTCTCGAGAAGCGCCTGCAGGAAGCCAGCGACATCGTCGAGTACGGCGCCTTCCGCCAGGAGCACGCCCTGTTGACCTGCTATACGCCATCGATTTCGGACCGCAGCCACGTCCATTTCGTCGACGGCGGCGGTGGCGGCTACGCCATGGCGGCGCAAGCGATGAAGGAGCGGCGAAAGACGGCGGCGCGAGTGGGTTGAGGCGATTGACACGCCTTTTCGAAAAACAGAAACGATAAAATTCCTTTCTGACTTTCAGAATACTCATTTCGCGTTAAACTAAAACATCAAGACTATATCATATTGAAAAATAACAATTTTCCTTTCTCCGAGCGCCTCAACAATTGAGCCGGGGATTTGGATTAGTGAGCCTTCGCATTTACCTGGACGATCACCCGCCACACCACACTTCCACATCGTATCGCCCGACGATGGGTAGCTGACGCTCAAATGGAACGAGTCATGCCCGAGAAGATCTGCCGCTGTATCGGCGGGCGATCGGCCGATGACCTCGCTGGTCCACGGAGGCCGGGGCCTAGCCTTTAGGACCGTGAGGCGTTGAGCACGCTCTTTAGAAGCTGCTCCGGCGATTCCTTCACCACATAAAAACCGCCCCACTCGTCATGGTTTGGCGACAGCCAGATTTTCCACCCGTCTTTACAGGGTGAAATTGCACCGGCTTGAGCAAGATTAATATAGACCTCTGAACCCTTGGGCGCGTCCTCGTCGCCGACCGCCAATGTTGCTTTGACCCACTCAGAAGGCACCCGCGATCTCCATGCTTTCCACCCAGCATAGCAGGGAGTTATGCACGGCGCGACGATGACGCCGGCGCTCTTTGACAGAAGGCGCCGACGGCCAGCCTGCGCGCGCCGTTCTATAAAGCCCATGTGATCAGCTATCGGTCGCTCGATGATGCGATCGTCATTGTCAGGGTCTTTCATTTGCGCGCGCGACATGGCCCCCTTGCCGAGCGCGGAGGGTTCGCCGAGTAATCGCCTCTCCCCTAAAAACTATTCCGATCGTGATATGTCTGCAGGAACTGCCTGACCCGCGGCTCGACGCTCTCATGGAACACCTGCTTCGGCGGCCCGTGCTCGATGATGCGGCCGGCGTCGATGAAGGCGATCTCATCGGCGACATGGGCGGCGAAGCCCATCTCATGCGTTACGATCAGCATCGTCATGCCCTCGTTCGCAAGAGAGCGCATCACTTCCAGCACTTCGCCGACAAGTTCAGGATCGAGGGCTGACGTCGGCTCGTCGAACAGCATCAGCCGCGGTTGCATTGCCAGAGCGCGCGCGATGGCGACGCGCTGCTGCTGGCCGCCGGAGAGTCGGCCGGGGTAAGAATCCGCCTTGTCTGCAAGCCCGACGCGCTTCAGCATCGCCGTCGCGCGTTCGTTCGCCGCCTCCCCTGAGAGATTGCGTACGCGCCTCAGCGGCTCAGCGACATTCTGCAACGCGCTCATATGCGGCCAAAGATTGAAATGCTGAAATACCATGCCGATCTCGCGGCGCATCTCGCGAAGCTCATAAGCCGGCATCAGTTGCCGAACGCCCGGCGTATCGCGATAGCCTATCAGCCGGCCCTCGATTCGAATTTCGCCGGAATCGTAGGTCTCCAAAAAGTTAACACAGCGGAGCAGCGTGCTTTTGCCAGAACCGCTGGGGCCGATCAGGCAAACGACCTCGGAGCGTTTGACGGCCAGATCGACCTCACGCAGCACTTGCGTCGCGCCAAAGCTTTTCGACACGCCTTTGATTGCGATCATCGCCTCGTTCACGCCGCCGCCTCCCGCGTCATGAAGGACGTCAGCCGGATCTCGAGCCGGCGTCCGATCCGCGAAACCGCCTCGACCAACAGCCAATAAAAAACCGCCATGGCGAAAATCGCGTCGAACGCCGTGAAAGTCTCGGCGGCCATGGTCTGAATCTGGTACATCAATTCCGGGACGGTGATGAGCGAGAGGACGACCGTCTCTTTCGACAATATCACCAATGTATTGACGATGGACGGCACAGTGGCGACCAGCGCCATCGGCAAGGTGACGCGAAGCAGAAGATCGAACGGGTGCATGCCGACGCTCATCGCCGCCTCGATCTGGCCTTGCGGCACGGAAGCAAATCCGCCGCGGAAAATCTCAGCGAAATAAGCAGAGGAATAAAGGCCGAGCCCGATGATACCCGCGGCTGTCGCGCTGAGTTTCAGCCCAATGTAAGGGCCGCCATCATAGAGAATGAACAATTGCATCAGAAACGGCGTGCCGCGGAAAATCTCGACATAGCAGCGCAATAGCCAACGCAGGAGCGCCATTTTCGTCCGATTGAGAAGGGCGATCGCAAGCCCGATAGCGAGACCCAGTACGGAGCCGAGGGCCCAACAGAGAATCGTAACGCCGAAGCCGCTGACGAGCGAGGGCAGATAATGGAGAAAAGTATCGAAACTCATGGCGCGGAGCTCGCAGCGAGCCGTCGCTCGATCCGCGCCCCGAAAGCCGCGAGACAAAGTGTGATGGCGAGGTAAATCAAACCGCCGCCGAGATAGGCCTCGAAAGGACGATAGGTCATCGAGGCGATATTCATACTGACGCGCGTGAGTTCAGCGATGCCGACGGTCGAGACGAGCGAGGACGCTTTGAGGAGAAGGATGAATTCATTGATGAGCGGCGGCGTTGAAATCCTTAGCGCTTGCGGCAGCAGGATACGCCACCAGACATCGAACGGAGGATAGCCGAGCGCGATTGCCGCTTCCGCCTGCCCCCGCGGCACAGCATTGAACGCGCCGCGCAAGATTTCCGCCTGAAAAGCCCCCGAGGCGAAACCAAGACCGCCGATCGCGGCGACCACCGCCGGCACGTCGAGTCCATATTCGGCGAGAAAATAATAGATGAACAGAAGCTGCACCAACACCGGCACGCCGCGAAAGAAACTGATGTAAAAACCGCCTATCCGTCTCAGCGAAGGATTGGCCGACAGTCGCGCCAGGCAAACCAAAGCGCCAAGAACGAAACCAAGCGCAATGCCGGCGAGCGAGAGTGCAATCGTGACGCCGGCCGCCTGAAGCAAATAGCCGAGCGAATGGAGGATGACTTCCGGATGCATATGTAGCGCGGCGCCCTGGAACCTTCGCCGTCATTGCGAGGAGCGAAGCGACAAAGCAATCCAGAAACCTCGGCGGTTCTTGGATTGCTTCGCTTCGCCCGCAATGAGGGCGGTTCTTATTTTACTTCCAGACCCTCGCCTCCTTAAAGGAGAGAGGCGGCCGATAGCCCGCCCCCAGATTCCTTGACTAGATTGAAGGCTCCGGCACCGTCTTCGGCAGATCAATCGCCTGCCCGAGCCAGGTCTTCTGGATTTTCGCCATCGTCCCGTCGGTTTCGGTTTTGACGATCGCTTCGTTGATCGCGTCGATGAGGGTCTTGTCTTCGAGCCTACCCACCCATGAAAAGTACGTCGGCTGGCCGAAGGCCGGCAGAACGAGCGCGAACGTGTCCGACCGTTGCGCGGCGACGTAAGCGAGATTGGGCATCGAGTTCACCGACGCGTCGATTCGTCCCGCCGCGAGATCGGCATAAGACTGATTGTTGTCGACATATTCTTTGACTTCGATCGGCTTCGGCAGTTTGGCGCCATATTCCTTGATCTGCGCAAGCTGCGACGTGCCCTTTTGGCCGCCGACAGTCTTGCCGGCGAGGTCTTCAGGCTTTGAGACCGAGGAATCGTTGGCGCGCTTCATCAAGGCTGCTGTGGCGTCGGCGATCGGCACAGTGAAGAGATAGTGCTTCATGCGCTCTTTGGTGATCGTCACCGGCGCGATGCAAATATCGAATTTCTTCGCCTCGAGGCCTGGCAGCACACTGGTCCAAGGGAGATCGAGATATTTGACCTTGACCCCGAGATTGGCGCCGACGGCGTCGACCAACTCGCGATCGATGCCTTTGTACGTGCCATTGTCGGAAATATCGAAAGGCGGAAATTGCATTTCGGTCGCGGCGACGAGTTCGCCCCGGGCCTTCACCTCGGCGAGCGTATCGGCGAAGGCCCGGCTGATTCCGCCGAATAAACCGGCTGACGCCGCAGCGCCGGCAAGACCCGTCTTGAGCATGGTCCGCCGCGTCCAGGCGGAAGTTTTCATGATCGTCATTTCGTCCCCCGTTGTTCCTTCAGAAGGCAAGAATCGCGCCGACGCGCAGATCCGGCTCGTTTCTCCCCGCGCGGGCCAGATCGGGCGATTGTCGGCGCAAGCGGGGGGCCGGTCAAACCGGCGCCGCCGACCATCGCCTATTGATTAAGTCTAGACATAACGGCCCAAGCGTCAAGGCGCTGGCAAATGCTCCCCGTCGAAAACGCGTAGGGGGACCAAGCGAGGCGCTGGGCGAGATCTGCGGCGGTTGAACCAAATCCTCGCCGCCGCCCCCGCCTCTACTCGGCTACCATGATCTCCTTGCAGAGACACCCTCTTCGTACCCTGGCGCGCCGCTAGACCTCCACGAATCCGCCGGCTCCGC
>JASLHV010000025.1 GCA_030153205.1 Roseiarcus sp.
CCCTGGCCCGGCGACGATGTGCACGATGCGGTAGTTCCGCGTCTTGAGCGCGCGGAGAAGGTCCGGCAGCATCGCCGCCGTCCAAGGCTTGCTGTCATGGAGCAGGAGCATGCCACGTCCGGCGTGATCGAGGGCGTTCAGTACGACGCCCAGCTCTTTCTTGGGCGTCATTGGAACCCAATCGGCGGCCCATAAATCCGTGCCGAAAATCCCGATATTGTTGGCGGCGAAAAAGGCATGAAGACCAGGCGTCTCCGCAAATCCGGTAAAGCGGAAGAAGGGCGTGTGGAGCTTCAGAGCGGAAAGGTCGCCGGGGTTAAGCGCGCCGATATCGGCGCCATAGACTTGCCGTTCGACCGCAGCCATGCCGCGCACGATGTCGGCGCGCGCTTCCGCGGGTTTCATGCCGCGCATGGTCGGCTGCGGATGGCTGTAGGTGTGATGCGCGACCGTATGGCCTTCTTTGGTCTCGCGACGAACCAGGTCGGGGTTTTGCTCGACCAGCCGCCCAATGGTGAAGAACGTCGCCCGCACGCATTCCTTGGCGAGCGCGTCGAGGATCTGCGCCGTCGTCCCTGGCGCTGGTCCATCGTCAAAAGTCAGGATCACTTCGTGGTCCTGCAACGGCAGAGTCCTCGGATAGGACTTAAGGCCGACCTGCAAGCCGCCCTGGGTTCCGACCGGCATGACGCGCGACGTGCCCAACGCGTCGGCGCCGCAAGGATCAGCCGCATCGGCCGCGCATGGCGACAAGAAGACGCTCAAAAAAACGAGGAAAGCACGCCAAGTCATTGACTTTCCTGGTGTCGCTTAAGGCGTTACTCGCCGGATCACGGCGACGGCCATTTTGTAACCATTGACGACGAGCCCGCGATTCGGACATTAACGGATCGTTACATCGAGCGCTTTAGTTTGATATCTTCAATCAACCGCCTTTTGCCCGCGATGTCACACCGTTTTAGTCCGCTCCGTGTTTTTGGCGCGCTCGCCTTCACCGCTGGTCTTGCCGGCTGCGGCAGCGGCAGCGGGACGCTCGATATCGACTCCAATTACCAGACGGCGCGCGAGTATCCGATCCACGGCATCGACGTCTCCAAATACCAGGGCGATATCGATTGGAAGGCGGTGGCCGACAGCGGCGTCAAATTCGTCTGGATCAAGGCGACGGAAGGCGGCGACCACGCCGACGAGAAATTCACCGCCAATTGGTTCGGCGCAAAGTCGGTCGGCCTGCCGCATGGCGCCTATCATTTCGTCTATTGGTGCCGGCCGCCGATGGAGGAGATCAACTGGTTCGAGCAGAACGCGCCGGTCGAGGACGACGCGCTGCCGCCGGTGCTCGACGTCGAGGCGACGCCGACATCGCGGACCTGCAGGATCCAGCTCGAGAAAGAGACCACGATCGCCAATATGCGTGTGATGCTCGAGGAGATGGAGCGCCACTATCACCGCCGCCCCGTCATCTATACGAGCGTCGACTTCTATGAGGCGATCCTCTCCGACGGCGCTTTCTCGGACTATCCGATCTGGGTCCGCTCAACCAAGCACCACCCGTCGGTCCGCTATCCGGGCCGCGCCTGGCGCTTCTGGCAGTACCAATCCGACGGCTCCATTCCCGGCATTGCAGGCCGTGTCGACCGCGACGCCTATTACGGCACGCCTCAGCAATGGCAGGCGTTCCTGGAGGGGCCGAAGTAGGAAGCGGCGCGGCCTGCCCTCTGCGCTCGATCAGTCGACCGCGTTTGCCAGAAGTCGTCGTCGCCACGATGGTCCCCGGTCGAATTACCAACTTTTCCCGGTAAATCGTAGGCAAGGGGTTAAATCGTTTGAGCAGGATTTGACGACATTTCATCGCGGTGAAGGATGCGTTCAAGCGTCCCTTCAAATTAAGGCTTTTGCGGCCGCCCAGGCGATCCGATCGGGCGCGAGAATATGGAGCTCCACCATTTTCAATCCACGTGCCGAAAGACACAGGATCGCCGCCGTTCCGAAGTAACTGACCCGAGACGTCACTTGCTGTGGAGTCGGCGACTCATGAAGGCTGTCGAGATTAGCGTCAAAGCGGAACCCGAGGCGCAGCTTGCCGAATTCTTCATTCCGGCTTCCGCCTCGTTGCAGGAGCGGCGACCTCGCACCTTAAAGCACGGCGACACTTTTGCTGTCTTCGATCATCACGGCGACGCCTCCGTCGGATTGGACAGTCCCGAGGGCATATTCCATCGCGACACGCGCCACCTTTCGCATTTTCGCCTGGCGATGGAGGGCGCGCGGCCGATGCTGTTGAGCTCGACGTTGCGCGACGACAATGCGGCGCTGACGTACGATCTCGCCAACCCCGATTTTTACGACGCATCCGGGCGCGTCACGCTCGAACATGACCTCATCCACCTGCGGCGGTCGCGCTTTCTTTGGAACGCCGTTTGTTTCGAACGTCTTGTCGTTCGAAACTTCGACCAAAAACCGCATCGCGTCACGCTCAGCCTCGACTATGCCGCCGATTTCGCGGATTTGTTCGAGGTTCGCGGAACGAAGCGGGAGCGCCGCGGCGAGATTCATCCGCCGGAGCTCGGCGAGCGCCAGGTTCTGCTCAGCTATACGGGTCTCGACAAACGGTGGCGCTCGACAACGCTGCGATTCGAGCCGACGCCGGTCAAGCTGACCGGCGAACGCGCTGTCTTCGTTTTTGATCTTTCCCCGCACGAATCTCGTTCGTTGTTCGTCGAGGTCAATTGCGGCTCAATGGGCAAGAACCAGCCGACCCGACGCGCCTTCTTCGGCGCCTTGCGCGACGCGCGGCGAGCCTTGCGCGCCTCAGCATCCCGCGCGACGGCGATCGTGACGTCGAACGAAACTTTGAACGAAGCGGTCCGGCGCAGCGTATCCGACCTCTATATGCTGGTGACCGATCTCCCGGAAGGACCCTACCCTTACGCCGGCATTCCTTGGTTCAGCACCGTCTTCGGACGCGACGCTCTCATAACCGCGCTGCAGACGCTTTGGCTCGACCCCGCCATCGCGCGCGGGGTGCTCGGCCACCTCGCCGCCAATCAGGCGAGGGAAGTCGACCCCGCCGCCGATGCCGAACCCGGCAAGATACTTCACGAAGTTCGCCATGGCGAAATGGCGGAACTCAGGGAAGTGCCGTTTCGCCGCTATTACGGCAGTATCGACTCGACCCCGCTCTTCGTCATGCTCGCCGGGGCCTATCTCGAACGGTCCGGCGATGTCGCCACGCTTCACACGCTATGGCCGCATGTCGCCGCGGCGCTGGATTGGATCGAACGCTACGGCGACCGCGACGGCGACGGTTTCGTCGAATATTATCGGCAGACCCCGGAAGGCTTGAGCAATCAGGGCTGGAAAGACAGTCACGATTCGATCTTTCATGCCGACGGCGCGCTGGCCAAGGGGCCGATCGCGCTCGCCGAGGTTCAAGCTTATGTCTATGGCGCGTGGCGCGCCGCCGAGCGCATTGCGGGAAAACTCGGCGACCTCGACGGCGCAAAGCGTTTTGCCGCCAAGGCCGAGACGTTGCGCCGACATTTCGACGAGCGCTTCTTCGACGAAGAGATCGGCGCGTTCGTCCTGGCGCTCGATGGCGACAAGCGGCCGTGCCGCGTACGCTCGTCGAATTCGGGACATGCGCTCTTTACCGGCGTCGCCTATCCCGAACGCGCCGCGACCGTCGTTCGCACGCTCATGGCGAGCTCATCCTTCTGCGGCTGGGGCGTCCGTACCATCGCCGCCACGGAAGCACGCTACAATCCGATGAGCTATCACAATGGCTCGGTCTGGCCTCATGACAATGCTTTGATCGCCGCTGGCTTCTCTCAATACGGGTTTCGACGCGAAGCCGCGCAAATCTTCGAGGGCATATTCGCCCTCTCGACCTATATTGATTTGCGGCGACTGCCGGAACTCATTTGCGGATTTGCGCGCCAGCGCGCCCAGGGGCCGACGTCCTATCCCGTGGCTTGCATGCCGCAAGCCTGGGCGGCCGCGGCGCCGCTGTCGATGATTCAGTCCTGCCTCGGCCTCGCCTTCGATCCTGACCTCCCTCAGATCACCTTTCACGAGCCGGTCCTGCCGAGGTTTGTCGATGAGATCGTCTTGCATCGATTGTCCGTCGCCGGCGGCTCCGCCGATGTCGCGCTTCGTCGCACCGGCCGATCCGTCGTGGTCGAAGTGCTCGACCGGCGCGGGAAAATTCGGATCCTCACGACAAGTTGAAACGAGGCCCAACGCGCGGGCGTCACGCCGCCTGTCGGGAGAGCCGGCTGAGTTCTTGCTGAATCAGGGTCCGATAAGGCCCTTCCGCCTGCGTGAGACGCTCGGGTTCGCCGTCTTGCACGATCTCGCCGTTGCGTAGCACGACGATGCGATCAAAATTACGCAAGGTCGACAACCGATGCGCGATGGCGATGACGGTACGTCCCTGCATGAGGCGCGACAGCGCATCGCGGATCGCCTCCTCGGCTTCACTGTCCAGCGCCGAGGTCGCCTCATCCAAAAGCAGGATCGGCGAATTCTTCAAAAATGCGCGAGCGATCGCGATCCGCTGGCGCTGACCGCCCGATAGTTTGGCGCCGCGATCGCCGACAATTGTTTCGAGGCCGGCAGGCAGACTTTGAATGAATTGGCCGCATCGCGCCGCGATGGCGGCGTCCCAGACTTCGGCATCTGTCGCTTCGGGCCGTCCGTAGCGGATGTTCTCGAGCAACGAACGATTGAGCAAGGTCGCGTCTTGCGGCACCACGGCGATGGCCTGATGCAAACTTGCCTGGGTCGCTCGGCAAATATCGTGACTATCGATCAAGATGCGACCGTTCGGTACGTCGTAGAAACGTTGCAAAAGCGCGATCAGGGTGGATTTGCCGCCGCCCGACGGTCCGACCAGGCCGACCTTTTGCCCCGGCTCGACCTGAAGGCTGAAATCGTCGAAGACCTGCCGGCCTTCGGGATAGGCAAAACCGATCTTGTCGAAGACCACGCGCGCGCCGCCGCTTGGCGTCAGCGCGGCCGCTTGCGGATGATCTTGCAGCTCGTGGGGACACAAGATCGTGATGAGCGCTTCGGAAAGCCGGGCGAGATGTTGCGTGACGTCGACCAGCGCGACCGCGAAGTCGCGCGTCGCGCTGAGAACCGACATGCCCAGCGTGCAGACCAGCACGACGTCTCCGACCGTCGCCGCGCCTTGC
>JASLHV010000072.1 GCA_030153205.1 Roseiarcus sp.
TTGCTCGCCGCGCAGGCGGTCCGGCTCCTCGGCGGAGAAGAGCAACGAGCTGGCGCCATTCGGCCAGGTCAGGCGGCGGCCGGAGCGTTGATAGGAGGGACGTTCGGCGGAAGGGCAGCAAGCGAGAATACCGGATTCACCAAGCACCATGACGTCGCGTACATCGGCAGCGGTGGCGCCGATGAGATTGACGGACTGGTAGGTCTTGATCCAGCGCCGCACCGTCTCGGCGCCGGTGCGGGTCTTGCCGGCGCCGCGGCCGGCGAGAATGAGCCAGGTCACCCAATCGCCGGGCGGCGGCAATTGATCGTCGCGGGCCCAGAAGCGCCAGTCGTGGGCGAGGATCGCGCATTGCTTTTGCGTCAGCCCGCCGAGCAGGCGGAGGCGCTCTGGACCCTCATAGGCGAGAAGATCGCGCATATGGCTGACGGACAAGGCCGCCGTTTCAACCGCCAATGCGCACATCCGGCAGTTCGCCCGCGGCGATCATCTCGCGCGCCGCGGCGCGCCGCGCGTCGACCTCGGAAAGCTTCTGAAGGATTTTCGAGCGGGCGTCTTCTTCGTCCTCGACGACCTCCTTGGAGGGCGTGTAACCGTGATAACGATCGAGCCGATCGAGCACTTTCAAAATGCGATCAATGGCGGCGAGATCGCCGTCATGCGCCTTTGCGGTCAGAGTGTCGAGCAGCGGTTGTAGGCGCGCGATCTGATCCTTGGCGAAATCGCCGGAAGGCGGGGGCAGAGGTACGGCGGGCCTTCGCGGCTTCGGCTTTTTGGATGCGGCGACGCTGGCTGCGCCGCTGCGCGACTTTGCGGTTGGCATGATGTTTCTCCGGTCAAGGGCTCCGGGAGCGGGATGGTTTTCGGATCAGCAAAGGGTACGACGGCGCGCCTCACGCCAAGTCCTGCCCGTAAAGCAGGGAGAAGGGCGAACGGCTGAGTTTCGGGGCGCCAGGAGAAGGGATGAGCCGCGGCGGCGGCTCAAATCGCTCGATCTCCAATGTGCCTGATTATGGGGTTAGTGGCGTAAAGGCGCAATCTTTTATTTCAAAAAATCGTTCAGGCGCGTTATTTTTATCAGCGTAATCAGTAGGTTACCGAGTGTCAGGCCGCTTACCAAAACCTAATTCGACAATATTCCACGCCACGGCGGCAAGGGCGACGGCGTCGAGCAGCAGGCTCAACCAATGCGGGCCCCATCCTTCGGAGCGCGGTTCGTACCAATTGGCGGCCGCGGCGATAAAAATCGCAAAAGGCGCGATGCCGGCGAGCGCCTGCGGCTTGCCGAGTTCGGCGAAGCGCTTGGCGCTGACGAAATATTGCGCGACCGCGCAAAGGAGCACGATGAAAGCATAGACGACGAGATACATGTAGCGCGCGGCGACGCCGAGATCGACAAGGCCTTGCGAAGGATCGCGCGCCTCGCGCGGCATGATCGCGATCCAGATCGCCGTCAGTACGATCAGGATCGCGGCCAAAGGCAGGCTGGCGAGCGCCCAATCGCGCCGGCCGATCGTACCCTCGCTGCGGCGATAAAGGAAGGTCAGGCGCGATTTCGCGGGAAGATCGTTCAATCGCGCAACAATTCGTTGATGCCGGTCTTGGCGCGGGTTTGCGCATCGACCGTTTTCACGATCACCGCGCAATAGAGCGACGGACCGGGCGAGCCGTCGGGCAGCGGCTTGCCGGGCAGGGAGCCGGAAACGACCACGGAGAAAGGCGGGACGTAGCCGATATGTACTTTGCCCGTCGCACGATCGACGATCTTGGTCGAGGCCGAGATGAAAACGCCCATCGAAACGACGGACCCTTCGCCGACAACGACGCCCTCGACGATTTCCGAGCGCGCGCCGATGAAGCAATTGTCCTCGATGATGGTCGGATTGGCCTGAAGCGGCTCGAGCACGCCGCCGATGCCGACGCCGCCGGAAAGATGCACATTCTTGCCGATCTGGGCGCAGGAGCCGACGGTGACCCAGGTGTCGACCATCGTGTTGGAATCGACATAGGCGCCGACATTGACGAAGGACGGCATCAAGACGGCGCCGGGCGCCACGAACGCCGAATGACGCACGATCGCACCGGGGACGGCGCGAAAGCCGGCGGCGGCGAAACGATTGGCGCTCCAACCGGCGAATTTCGAGTCGACCTTGTCGTACCAATGCGCGCCGCCAGGCCCGCCGGGAATCGGCACGCTGTCATTGAGGCGGAAGGAAAGGAGGACGGCTTTCTTCAGCCATTGATTGACCGACCAGCTATCGGCGCCGCTCGCGCCGGGCTTCTTTTCCGCAACCCGCAATTCGCCGGCGTCGAGCATGGCCAGCGCTTTGTCCACCGCCTCGCGGATCTCGCCTTTGGTCTGCGACGTGACCGTGGCGCGGTCTTCGAAAGCTTGCTCGATAGTGGCTTGGAGGCGTTGGTCGGACATTTTGGGCTCGGGCTTGCGTGAAGGCGGGACGTTTCGGCGCTCAGCGCTGGCTTGTCAATGGGCGATGACATCCTCCCGCGTGGTGCGACGCGAAACGCGGAGGGAAGCTAGGCGAAGCATGAAGGAAGGGGTGTGCGGCGGTTGCGAATAATCTTCGAGGCCGTAGCCCCCTCCACCGCGCTTTTCGCGGCCTCCCCTGCTTCGCGGGGAGGAAAGGGGTTTCTTCTCGTACCTGAGTGCGCCTCATCGCACCAAGACGTTCCTGAACTGCCATGGATCGTCCGTGTCGATATCCTCGGGGAAGAGGCCGGGACGGTCTTTCAGCGGGGTCCAATCGGTATAGACGCCGATCACGGGGCCGAGATAGGGCGTTTGCACTTCGAGGCAGCGGCGGAAATCCATCTCGTCGGCCTCGACAATGCCGGATTTGGGATTTTCGAGCGCCCAGACCATGCCGGAAAGGACGGCCGAGGTCACCTGGAGGCCGGTGGCGTTTTGGTACGGCGCGATTTCGCGCGTCTCCTCGACGGAGAGTTGCGACCCGTACCAATAGGCGCCGCGCTTGTGGCCGTAAAGGAGGACGCCAAGCTCGTCGATGCCGTCGAGGATCTCCTTCTCGCCGAGAATGTGATGCTCCTCCTGCATCGCGCCCGAGCGGCCGAAGAGTTCGTGCAGCGAGAGAACGGCATCGTCGCAGGGGTGATAGGCGTAATGGCAAGTCGGACGGTACGTCGCCTTGCCGGAGGCGTCGCGCAAGGTGAAATAATCGGCGATCGAGATCGCCTCGTTATGCGTGACGAGAAAACCGTATTGGCCGAGGGCCGTCGGCGTCCATGAGCGGACGCGGGTATTGGCGCCGGGTTGATTGAGATAGATCGCCGCGCCGCAGCCACTCTTGTGGAATCCGGCGTTGGCCGGCGTCCAGCGCTCATGCGTGCCCCAGCCAAGTTCGGCCGGCTGCATGCCTTCCGAGAGAAAGCCCTCGACCGACCAAGTGTTGACGAAGACATTGCGCGGCTTTGGCGACTTGGCGCGCTGGGTGTCGCGCTCGGCGATGTGAATTCCCTTGACGCCAAGGCGATGAGCGAGCTGGCCCCATTCCTCCCGCGTCTTCGGCTCCGC
>JASLHV010000099.1 GCA_030153205.1 Roseiarcus sp.
GAAAGTCAATTCCCGGCCGTTGTCGGTCGCCGCCACTTGATCGGCGCTGATCGTCGTGCCGCCCGACGTGACGACACTGACGGGTTCGTGCGACAAATAGACTCCGGCCTTGAAATCGATATTCGCCGACTGCAGGCGCACGTCATATTGCTCGCTTTTGACATGTACGTTGCGCGAAATATCCATGCGTTCGTTCGTCGTGTCATAGACGCCGGTGTCGGCCGTGACTTTGGACGCGCCGTTGCCGGCGATCCCGACCTCGGCGTTGATGCCGCGCAGCTCAACCATCGTGGGATGGAGAACGTCCTGCATCGCCCGGTCGGCGGTGACGAGATAGGGTCTGCCGTCTTTTCTGAAACCGGCGAGCTTCGGCCGCTCCATCATCACTTTTGTTCCGTCGAGGCCAATCCCGGCTACGGAAGCGTCGAGCGCCAACCGTCCAAAAGGATCGAAGATCGCAATGATCGCCAGAATCGCGATCGCGCCCGCTGCGCCAACGAGTATTGCCACGCGCAGAAAGCGGACAAGCCTGGAGTGCCTAGCCGCCGCGGCGAAAGCCGCCGCGCGCTCGCCGCTGTAGGACGACGCCCGGCCCGGCTCGATTGCGACCGCAAAATTCAAAGTCTCACTCCAAACCGCGCCCGCGCTCTCGCCGCCGCCCCGCGTTCACATAATATGACACCCGTTAAAGAAAAGGGATGGCCAAGTTGCGCCAGGCTTAAGGCGAGGCGTGGGCGAAAATGTCCATCTCAGCAAATCCAGCCAGGTCAAGTCTGGCCCGGTCCGGCAAATAGGCGAAAGCCGCGCGCGCGAGTTCGTCGCGGCCTTCGCGCTTCAGCATGTCGTCCAGCTTTTCCCGCAATGCATGGAGATGCAGCACGTCGGAAGCGGCGTAAGCCAGTTGCGCCTCGGTCAAATCTGGCGCGCCCCAGTCCGAAGATTGCTGCTGCTTGGAGAGGTCTACGCCCAACAATTCCCGCGTCAGATCTTTCAACCCGTGCCGATCGGTGTAAGTGCGGGCGATTTTCGAGGCGATTTTCGTGCAATAGACCGGCGCCGGCATGATCCCGAAGGCGTTGGCGAGCACGCCGAGATCGAAACGCGCGAAGTGAAAAAGCTTCACAACCGCCGGATCGGCGAGGAGCTTTTCGAGATTGGGCGCGCGCTTCTGTCCGGCGCCAATTTGTACAACTTCGGCTGAGCCGTCGCCGCGTGACAATTGCACCACGCACAGACGATCCCGCCGCACGTCGAGACCGAGCGTTTCCGTGTCGACGGCCACAATGGGCCCCAGATCGATATCCGCGGGCAGATCGCCGCGATGAAGACGCGCGGTCACCGTCTCGTCGCCTCACGTCGGCGGTTTTCGATCAATATATTGATAAACAACATCTTTTCGCCTCGCCAGCGCGGGCATGATTAACAGCCGTCGGGAGGCGCGTCAAGAAAGCGCCTATGGTCGCAAGTAGGCATAGCCCTCGTGCTGCAATTCAGCGAGCTTCACCACACCGCCTTTCTCGGCGACGACGAAGCCCGGCAGCAGGTCGGTCAGCGAAAGATCCATACCGCGCATCGTGTTGGCGCAGGCATGCGCGGCGAGACCGCGCTTTTGCAGACCGGCAAAGTCGGCGCTGACCACCGCCGAAGCGCTCCTCGTCTTGAATGCTGCGAGCGCCGGGCCGTGCACGACGAGAGCGATCATCGCCTTGCCGGCTGTGCCTTCATAGTGATTGTGGATATTGCCGAGCACAAAGCTCGCCTGGTCAGCGTTGCTCAGGTGATAGACGACCTTCGAGACGTCGGCGTCATCCGCCGCGCGCGCCTGGCGCAGCGCCACAGACGCGCCAATTACGGCGAGAACCGTGCGAAAAATGTCCCTGCGAAGCATGATCCTCTCCTCGGTAAGCAGCCTGAACGGATTGGGCTGGTTGCCGTTGGCGCGACAGGATAAGTCTCTCGCGCTGGCTGGAGGTCAACCGATGCCCTCTTTCAAATTTCGTTGCGGCCTGCTTGGCGCGGTTCTCATCGCCTTTCCTCTTTGGGCAATAGCCGACGAAGCCAAATTGCCGGAACTCAGCCCGGACGGGAAGGATGTCTGCTACGGCCGCGTCTATGACGCGCAGCATTTGCAGGCGCATCCCAATCAAAAGATACAGCGCATCTTCTTCCTCTACGGCCATGATCCCATCGACCGGCCGAATGAAGAACCGCCGCCGCACCAGAGCTCCTCCTACACAGTTTTCTTAGCCACCACGACGCGTGACGAAAAGAAGCCGAAATGGACAGGCGCATGGTGCCACGGCGACGCTTCGGACGACGCCAGCGCCAAGACAGGCCGAGTCTCTTGCCAGATGGAATGCGAAAAATCGCTGGGCCATTTCAAGCGCAACGAAAAGGGAGACCTGATCTTTTCCGGGTTGCGGGAGGACTTGTACCTCGACCCCGACGCCGAGGACACGCTTGGCAAAGCTGAATATAAGCGCCAGGCGTTCGGCGCCGACGACGACAATTTCGCCCTCGCGCCGCAGCCGCTTGACGTCTGCAAGGCGGAGTTTGGTCGCATTGATCCGCCTAATCCGGCCCTTGGCCCGCCTTTGCGCGAGCGGTTGAAGCCGGATCAGCCTTTCTGCTATGGCCGCGACTATGATGCGGATCATCTTAAAGGTCACCCGAAACAGGCCACCGTTTCCATCCGTCTTTATCGCAATCCAGCCGAGATCGCCGACTATGCCGCGCTTCCCGAATCGGAGCGGCGCTGGGCGGATAACGCCAAGATTCAGGTGGCGGTGACGACCCGCGGCGCGTCTAAAAGCCTCACCCAGCGTTATTACTGCAACGGTGAAGCCGACCAGTGGAAATGTTTGGCGTCATCCGACGCCTGC
>JASLHV010000565.1 GCA_030153205.1 Roseiarcus sp.
TGACGCGCGCTTCCGGCTCACTCTTGCTCAGAGCGAGCGCTCGCATTTCACAGGCTCGCTCGCGCCATTTGGACGCCAAATCGTCTCTTGCCTGGTTCAGGTTCAGCATAGTCCCTCTCCCTATGAGCAAGAACGCGTTAGAGGCCGATTTGTTCCCGCAAAGGTTGTGTGTGCTCTCTTCGTAACGAAGTTGCCGAGGGGATAGGCGGAGATACGTTGGAGGGCGGAGGACGTCTGATAGGCTAAGTTACGAGATACAGCTATAAATGTGGTCGCCTCGATGCCGGCGCGACCAAGCCTGAGCGTTGCTCGGCAGTGTTGTCGATCGGGCCAAGCTTTAACAAACGGGGTCGAGGGAGGGATTTCGTGCGCACCATCAAAGGACCAGCGCTTCTCATCGCGCAGCTCGCGAGTGACCGAGCGCCGTTCAATACTCTCCCTGGGATCGCCAAATGGGCGTCAAGTCTCGGTTACAAAGGTTTGCAGCTACCCAGCTCGGATACACGCTTCCTTGAACTTCGCCGTTGCGCTGAAAGCCAGACCTATGCTGACGAGATTACGGGCTCTCTTGAGGAGAATGGTCTGGAGCCCACGGAACTTGTAACCGCCCTTCAGGGGCAGCTCGTCGCAGTACACCCCGCATACGATACTGTCTGTGACGCTTTTGCGCCGTCGGGCGTGCATGGCAATCCCAGAGCGCGCCAGGCCTGGGCGGTCGAGGAGATGAAGATTGCCGCTGTCGCGGCTCAGCGCCTTGGTCTCAAGGTCGTACAGACTTTCAGCGGCTCGCTTGCTTGGCCGTATGTCTATCCCTGGCCGCAGCGCCCAGCCCATCTCATTGAATCTGCCTTTAGCGAGCTCGCAAAGCGTTGGACGCCTATCCTTGACGCTTTCGACAAAGCTGGCGTCGACCTCGCTTTTGAGCTTCACCCTTGTCAGGACGTTTTCGACGGCGAGACGTTCGAGCAATTCCTTGCGGCTGTCGGAAATCATCCGCGCTGTACTATCAATTACGACGCCAGCCATTTCATCAAGCAGGGACTGGACTACGTCTCGTTCATCGACTTTTACCATGAACGCATCAAGGGCTTTCACGTGAAAGACGCCGAGTTTCGCCCGACTGGCAAACAGGGCTTCTATTCCGGATATCGGCCGTGGCTCAAACGTGCGGCTCGGGATCGCTCGCTCGGCGACGGGCAGGTCGACTTCAAACAGATATTCTCGAAGCTCGCCGAATACGATTTCGCTGGCTGGGCGGTATACGAATGGGAAGATTGCCTGAAACATCCTGAAGTCGCGGCGGCGGAGGGCGCTCCATTCATTGCGGCTCACATAATTCGCGTTACCGATAGGGCCTTCGACGATTTTGCGGCGACCGGCGCGGAGCAGGACAGTGTAAGCCAGATCCTTGGTCTCGCGTAAGAAAATTCGGTTGCGGCGCCGCGCCTCGGGCGTACCAAAACGTTCGGCCAGCTCCGTCTACGCGAGCTGGCGTCTTTGGGACGCCCGCCCTCGGCGTCAAAGCGAATAAAAGGGGAGGATCGTGAATGAAAAGGTGGCGCGTAGCGGGGATCAATTTTGACCACGCGCATATGGGTGATCTTCTCCGCGAGGTGCACGAGCATCCAAACGCGGATATCGTCGGCGTCTGCCACGTCGACGCGGAGCGGATGGAGGCGGCGCGCAAGGCCTTCAACATTCCCGACGATTATGTGTTCACGGATTTCGATCGCTGTATCCGAACAACCAATCCGGACTTGATCATCCTTTGTCCGGCGACCGCCGCGCACGCGGACTGGGTGGAGCGCGTAGCGCCTTATGGAATTGACATCCTCGTGGAAAAGCCTTTTGCAGCGACGCTCGCGGATGCGGACCGGATGATCGCCGCCGCGACCAAGGCCGGCATTCGCATGGCCATCAACTGGCCGCTTGCCTGGTATCCCAGCCATGTCACCGCGAAACGATTGGCGGACGAAGGCGCGATCGGACGTATCGTCGAGGTTCATTACTATGACGGCAACCGCGGGCCGCTCTATCACGTCGCCGACAAGATCGAGGTCAGCCCGGAGAAAGTCGCCGAGCAGAAGAAAGACTCGTGGTGGTACAAGAAGGCTTTCGGCGGCGGCAGCCTGCTCGACTATTTGGGCTATGGCGTCACCCTTGGCGCCTGGTATCTCGGCGGACGCGCGCCACTTGAGGTGACGACGGTCATGGACCGGCCCGCCGGCCTCGAGGTCGATGAGCACTCCATCACAATTTGCCGTTACGAGGACGGCCTATCGAAATTTGAGACGCGATGGGGAACCTTCACCGATCCATGGACAGTGCAGCCGCAACCAAAATGCGGCTTCGTGCTGGTCGGAAGTGACGGCACCATCTCGAGCTATGATTACGAAAAGACGATCCGGATACAAACACGAGCTCACCCTGAGCAGCGCGAGATCCCGGTGGACGAACTCGCGCCGCCGCGCCGCCGTCCGATCGAATACGTGCTTCACTGCAAGGAGACGGGTGAGGCTATCACAGGGCCGCTCGATCCGAAGCTTGCACGGATCGGCCAACGTATCGTTGACGCCGCGGTCCGCTCCGCGGTGGAGAAGCGAACCGTGGATCTGGCCCCATGACCGGCGACAGCGCCACCGCCCAAGCTATCGAGCCAGATCGGTATGCCTTGGTAACGCAGAAAGCGACTGAGGCTGCTGCGCCGGATCTCCCGTACCGGCCCCGCGATCCGGCTACCTATCGGCCCGGCATCGGTCTGATCGGGGCAGGCGGGATCACGTCGTTCCATCTCGACGCCTATAAAAAGGCCGGTTATCGCGTACTCGCCATCTCCAACCCGACCCTCTCGAAAGCCGCCGAGCGACGCGACGCCTTTTTTCCCGACGCCGTAATCTCGACCGACCACGAGGCTGTTCTGACGTGTCCTGGCGTCGAGGTCGTCGATATTGCGACCCACCCCGCTCCCCGCGCCGCATTGATCGAAGCGGCGATCGATGCCGGCAAACACGTTTTATCGCAGAAACCGTTTGTGCTCGATCTGGATGTCGGCGAACGCCTTTGCGACCGCGCCGCGAGCAGACGCGTGAGGCTCGCAATCAACCAGAACGGCCGCTGGGCGCCGCACTTGGCCTATATGCGCGAAGCGGTGAAGGCCGGGTTGATCGGTGAGGTCATTGGGGTCCACGTGGCGATTCATTGGGATCATACCTGGACGCAAGGGACGGCCTTCGAACAGATGGACGACTTGATCTTCTATGACTTCGCGATCCATTGGTTCGATTTCGTCGCTTCGTTGATCGGCCGTCGCGCGAAGGATGTTTATGCGACGCGTGGCTTTGCCGCGGGCCAGACCATGCGACCGCCGATGCTTGCCCAGGCGCTCGTGACCTTTGAAGGCGGACAGGCTTCGCTCGTCTTCGACGCGCATACCAGCTACGGCCCACTCGACACGACCTATGTGGCGGGAACAAAAGGCAGCCTTTTGAGCACTGGTCCCAACCTTCAAGAGCAGACAGTGACGTTTTACAACGAGGCCGGCGCTGCGCGTCCCGCGCTCAGCGGGGCCTGGTTTAACGACGGGTTCCACGGCGCAATGGCGGAACTGCTCTCGGCGGTCGAAGAGAATCGCGAGCCATCTAACAACGGGCGCGACAACTTGCTAAGCTTGGCGTTGGCCTTCGCTGCGATCGACTCTTCAAGGACCGGCTTGGCGCGACCCGTCGGCAGCATCCGCAAGCTCGCGATGGGCATAGGCTAAGGGCGCCCGATGCCGCCGCAGGCGCGTCAATTGCAATGATGGCTATTTTACGCCACACTGCTTGCCGCTTGGCACGGTTCACTGATGAGGCGCACAGCCAGTCAGAGCCTCCAGGCCACACGAAATGGGCCGCGGGCTAGACCAAAAGGGTCGGCGTATCTCTAGTGCGCCAGCGGACAATATGGGAGGATGGAATGAGACGCCTAAGCGGGATTGCCGCACTTTCTTTGCTTGCGGCCATGGGCGCGACAGCGCCCTTCGGAGGCAGCGTCAGCGCTGCAGAGCAGTTCGTCATCGGCGTGTCCAATACGCATATCGGCAATAGTTGGCGCGAGGAATTCGTGTGCTCGATCAAAGCCGAGGCCTTGGCTTCGGGTCTGGTCTCCAAGATCGTCCTGGCCAATCGGGAAGCCGGGCCTTCCGAACAGATCGCGGATTTGCGTACGATGATTTCGGCGGGCGTCAACGCCATCATCATAAACCCCTCCGACGAGAAGGCGCTCAATGGCGTCATCAAGCAGGCCGCCGAGAAAGGGATCATTGTCGTAGCGGCCGATCAGCCCGTCAGCGCTCCTGAAGCGTATATCGTCACCGGCGACCAGGTGACGTACGCAAAAGTTGGCGCCAAGTGGCTGTTTGATCAGTTGAAAGGGAAGGGCGAAGTCTACCAGATGCGCGGCATCGATGGCGCGCCTGGCGATAGCGTCAGACAGACGGGGTTTGACGCGGCGCTCAAGGACAACCCGGGCATCAAGGTCGTTGCAACGACTTTCATGGATTGGTCCAACGAAAAAGCCGCGCAGCAGATGTCGGCGATGCTGGCTTCTGGCAAGCATTTCGACGGTGTATGGACCTCGGGAATTGACTATACCGTGATCGAGGCGATTAAGTCCGCGAACAAGCCGTTCATGCCGTTCGTCGGCGCCGACAACAACGGCTTCCTTAAGCAACTGATCGACTACAAGAAGGACGGGTTGGTCGGCGTCGCCGTCAGCAATTCGCCCGCGATCGGCGCCGCCGGCCTGGTTGTCGCCCTCGACGTCTTGCAGAAAAAGCACCGCGACAAGGTGACGACGGTTCCGACCGCTTGGTACGACAATACTACCGAAGAAGGCATTGCGACGCTGAAGAAACTATACGATCCTGACGTCGCGCCGACCGATCCGATCTACGGCCCAGAGAAGGATTACGGCCACTTCACAGCAGCGCAAGAGAAGGCCTGCAAGGGGCCGGGTGAATAAGCCATTGGCGCCGGCGCTCGTTCCTATCGAGCGCCGGCATTTCTCGCTTGATCGTATTGCAGTCTCTCGACGATAGGATGGCGCATGGCGCCGCTTATTCGCTGCGAGCAGACGTGGGTCCGTCTCAATGAACAATTCGGCGCCTGTGCTTGAGGTCCGTGACCTCGCCAAGCGATTCGGCTCGGTCGTCGCGCTTAAATCGGCGGCGCTGAGTCTTTCTCGTGGAGAAATCCATGCGCTGATGGGCGCCAATGGCGCCGGGAAGAGCACGCTTGTTAAGATTCTCACCGGCGTCTTTCCGGCGGATCGCGGAAGCATAAAAGTCGACGGCGTCGTTCGGACGTTTCGCTCCCCTGCCGAGGCGCGTCGCGCCGGCATTGTCTCCGTCTACCAGGATCCGGCCCTCGTTCCCGACCTGACGGTCAGCCAAAACATGAGACTGGCCGATGTCGATTTTTCGAGCGTGCGAACGCATCTCGCCGAGCTCGGAATAGCGGATCTCAATTTTAGCGACCAAGTACGCGACATTCCTTATCCGGTCTTGCGCCTCATCGATTTGGCTCGCGCGCTGGCGTCGGATCCGGTCGTGCTCATGCTTGACGAGATTACCGCCGCTCTCCCGGCGGATTTGTCGGAACGCGTCTTTGCGGTCATGCGGCGCTGGCGCGACCGCGGCAATGCCGTGATCTTCATTTCTCATCGCATGGCCGAGGTTGCCGCGCTCTGTGACCGGGCGACGGTTTTGCGCGACGGCGCCTTCGTCGGCGTCACGGACACAACGCGAGGCAGCGAAGAGCGAATCGTCTCGCTCATGCTCGGCGTAGAAGCGGTGAAAGCCAGTTCCACCAAGGATGCGCCTGAGCGGATCAAGAGTGGGACGTCCACGGAGCCTCCTGCGCTCGAGGTCCATGATCTCAGCTATAGCCATGTGCTTAAGAATGTATCCTTCAGGCTTCGGGCTGGCGAGATTCTCGGTGTTGCGGCGCTCGAGGGCCAAGGGCAGCAAGAGTTATTCGATTGTATTGCGGGCGTATACCGCCACGACGGCGGAGAGATCATGGCTCGCGGCCGAAAGCTCACATTCAATCATCCCGGCGATGCGATCGACGAGGGCCTTGTCCTCGTTCCAGCGAATCGACTCTTGGCGCTTCTGCCGCAGCGCCCGATCCTTGAGAACGTCGCGTTGCCGCTCGTACGCAATGTCTCGAAGTGGGGTTTGATCGGTGTCCGAAGCGAGCGCCAGCGCGTCGACGCGGCGGTCAAGCGCTTGGAGATCGACGCCCGCGCGGGATCGGAGCTGCGACGATTGAGCGGCGGCAATCAGCAAAAAGTTACGATCGCGCGATGGGTCGCCACCGGATTTCAAACGCTGCTTTGCTTTGATCCAACCCGCGGCATCGATATCGGCACCAAGCATCAGATCTA
>JASLHV010000145.1 GCA_030153205.1 Roseiarcus sp.
GACCTTCCGGGGGCCGCTCATGCGCGGCCGTCACAGCGCCGCCATCATGGACAGAATTGGAATCGGAGAAACGACCGCGGACTCCATTGACGACTATGTCAGGATCGCGACTCGGTTGGCCACGGATCCAGAGGAACGCAGGCGAATTAGCCTCAAGATCGAGAGGAATAAGCATGCGGCATACCGTGATCGCGACTGCATTGGGCGGCTGGAAGACTTCATTGCGGCTGCGGCGCAGGGACGGTGGGAGAGGCGCCCGGAATAGGATTCGACCTCGATCCCGGGTTGGGCTTGGCGCGCTAGCGCTTCGCCGGCGCGGATCCGAGCGGCGGCAGGCTTTTGAGATAGACGGCGATCGCCTGGCGGTCGGACTCGGGTAGTTCGGCGAGGTTGCGCACGACCGCTGTCATGCCCGCGCCGAGGACGTCGCCGCCAGGCGTGAAGCCGCTGGTCAGAGCTTCGACAATGTCGGCCTCGGTCCAGTCCAGAAAGCCGCCGCCTCTCAGGTTCGCGGCCTTACCGTGACCGTCGGGCAGGGGCGCGCCGGCGAGCTCGCGGCCGACGTCCATCGCGCCTAAAAAATTGCGCGGCGTGTGGCATTCGCCGCAATGGCCGGGGCCCTCGACAAGATAGCGGCCGCGGTTCCATTGCTCGCTTTGGGAAGGGTCCGGGCGGAGGCCCGCGTTGTCGAAATAGAGGAGCTTCCACAAACCGATGGCGCCCCGGATGGAAAACGGAAAGGCAAGCGCGTTCTCCGGCGCCTTGCCCTTGACCCGCGGCAAGGTGCGCAGGAAGGCCGCCAGATCGGCGACATCCTTGGGAATCATCCGTTCATAGGAGGAATACGGGAAGGCCGGGTAGAAGTGTCGGCCGTCCGGGGAGACGCCGGACAGAAGCGCATTGGCGATGTCGACCGAGCGCCAAGCGCCGATCCCATCGACGGGATCGGGAGAAATATTCGGCGGATAGAACGATCCGAACGGCGTCTTGAGCTCGAGCCCGCCGCCGAGCTTTAAGGGATCGTCCTGCCCGGGCGACTTGTGGCAGGATTCACAGCCGCCGGCGAAAAAAACCAGACGCCCGGCGGCAGGGTCCCCGGTGAGCCCGAGGTCTTGCCATTCCTCAACCGAATGGCGTGGGCTGGGCCGAGACACCGCCCAGACCAACGCAGCCACTGCGATGACCACGACCGCGAGGCCGCCGGCAATTCGCTTCATGGGAGAGTCGAAGATTCGCGCGCCTGCGAATCAAGCCTTAGCCGCTTTTAGCCTTGTAGAGTTCATGGCAGCCGCCGCAATTCTTGAAGACGGCGGGAGCGAATTGTTTGAATGTCGCCTCGTCTTTAACTCCGGCCTGGGCGGCCTGGACGTCCTTGGCGAATTGGACGAAGCGAGCGTCGAAGTCGGCCTTGTTTTGCCAAACCGACGGAAGCGCGGCCGTGCCGCCGCCGCTCTTGCTGTTGTCTGGAAACAAAGCCGCCGACTTCGTCGCCCCGTCGTTCAGCGTCTGCAGGGATTCCTTGACCGTCGCTAAGTCGAACGGGATCTTGCCTTTCGACATGTCGAACAGTTTCTTCGCGGCTTCGCCGTCATGTTTCATGAGCGCGCGCCTCTCGGCGATCGGATCGGTGTCGGCGACCACCGCGGTTATCCCGCCGATCAGCGCGAACGCCACAGCCACAAAGCGTTTCATGAGTTTCTCCCGACAAGGACCGCAAGAACCACGAGCTAACACGGACGCGCGTTTGTTTATTCAGACAAGACACAATATTCTAACGCGATCTAAATCCAAACCCTCGTGTTTACGCGCCGACGGAGCGCGTCGCGCTTCGCCTGCTCAAACGCGGTGCTCCTCGTTCGATCCAAACCGTCGTCGGAGAGATGAAGCCAGCGGGGAAGGCAGGATCCGACGCTGCCCACGCTCACCGGATCTAATCGATCGCGGACAGGATGTGGATCGTCCGCTTGGCGATCAGGTCCTTAGTCTTTTGCCCATAGGCCTTCATGTGCGGCGCGGCAATGTGATCCCTGAGCGCCTCGGGACTCTCCCAGGATTCGAGGACGACAAGCGTGTCGGGGCCATAGTCGCTCTGAAATGGGCCGACCGTCTCGGCGTCGGTGTGACCGGCATATTCGACGCAACCCTTTTCGGCGTGCACATTAGGAACGTTGGCGCGAAATGCGGCCAATAGCTCCTCGCGGCGGCCCGGATGGGCAGTTACGACGGCGACGACGCGGATCATTGTCATGTCTCTCTCGCGCGCGGCTCCTGGCCGGCGGCGCAGATAACCTAAATCGATCTGCTTTCGCTAGCGAAAAGCGGCCCGGGATCCGCGTGCGTCAGGGCTCGAGGCGGGCTACCGCGTCGGCGACCCGCCGGCTCGCCCTCATCGCGCCCGCGTGGTTCAAATGCGACCAGTTCTCGAACAGTTCGTCATGCGGCGCGAGGTCGCCGGAGTTGAGAACGAGGCCGAACCGCTTCAGGAAATCCTCGTCGCTGATCGTCTGCGGACCATCGAACATCGGCAGGTGAACGAAGACGAGCTGCGCGCCATGCGCCTTCGCTTCGTCAGCAATTTTTTGCGTGTAGAGGTGATCCTCGCCGCCGTTGAGCCGGGTCAGCAGACGCGCAACGAGGGTTCTCGGGACGGGCTCGCGTGGCTGAGCAAGGAGGATTTCGCGCGGAACCTGATGCTCCATGTCGACCAGCTTGCCCTCTCCCATAAAGTTCGTGCTGTAGTCGGTGCGGTTCCGCGCATAATGCGCCGGATCGAATTGCTTCGAGAGCCCGAACAGATCGGGGAAAAGATTGGCTGCGAACAACTTCAGTTTACGGATCGGCAGATAGGCGAGATTGTAAAGATAGTTATGAAGGAACGGCGACGGCGGGAACGCGATCGCTTCCGCCGGGGCGACATGCTTGAAAAAGAAATGGCCGAATGGGTAGGGCTGGTCCTCCACTCCGAGAACGATCACTTTCGGCGATTTCGCCTTGAACAGTTCGTCGAGGATCGCCCATTGGATGTCGCGCCCCGCGCCCGGCATAGCAAAATTAGCAACATTTGCGTGCTTGCCTTGCTGGGCCAGATCCTGCTCGATCGCCACGGGGCTGAGGCCGAGCTGCTCTCGGGAAGGACCGACGATGGCGACGTCGATCGGCGTCGGATCAAAATGGATCCGCTCGTAGATCCAGCGCAACCGGCCGTCCGGTTCTGGCAGCTGCCATCTTAGATAGTCGTTCT
>JASLHV010000154.1 GCA_030153205.1 Roseiarcus sp.
CGCCAGATCGCGGCGCTCGCGCGGGCGGGTTCCGAGCTCGTGCGCATTACCGTCGATCGCGACGAGGCCGCGGCGGCGGTGCCTCATATTCGTGATCGCATCCGCCGTATGGGCGTGACAGCCCCGATCATCGGCGACTTCCATTACATCGGCCACAAATTGCTAGCTGAACATCCTGCTTGCGCCGAGGCTTTGGACAAATACCGGATCAATCCCGGCAATGTCGGCTTCAAAGATAAGAAGGACAGGCAATTCTCCGCCATTGTCGAGACAGCGATCCGGCACGGCAAGACGGTGCGCATCGGCGCGAATTGGGGTTCGCTCGATCAGGAGTTGCTGACGCACCTCATGGATGAGAATGCCCGCTCAGCAGCGCCGATCGAGGCGCGCGCCGTCACGCGCGAAGCCATGGTTCAATCAGCGTTGCTCTCGGCGGCGCGCGCTGAGGAGATCGGTCTGCCGCGCGACCGGATCATCCTTTCAGCCAAAGTATCGGCGGTGCAGGATCTGATCGCCGTGTACCTCATGCTCGCCGCCCGGTCGAACTACGCGCTGCATCTCGGCTTGACCGAAGCCGGCATGGGCTCAAAAGGTATCGTTGCCTCCTCAGCCGCGTTGAGCGTGCTGCTCCAGCAGGGAATCGGCGACACGATCCGCGTTTCGCTGACCCCGGAGCCCCGCGGCGATCGTACGCTCGAGGTCAAGGTCGCGCAGGAAATCCTGCAGACGATGGGCTTTCGCACTTTTATCCCTCTCGTCGCGGCCTGTCCGGGCTGCGGCCGTACGACGTCGACCGTGTTCCAGGAATTGGCGAGCGAGATTCAAGGCTACATCAGCCAAGAAATGCCGAACTGGCGAAAAACCTATCCCGGCGTCGAAAAGCTGAACGTCGCGGTGATGGGATGTATCGTCAATGGGCCTGGCGAGTCCAAACACGCCGACATTGGCATCTCACTTCCCGGAACTGGCGAAGCGCCAGCAGCTCCCGTTTTCATCGATGGCGCCAAGGCGGTCACTTTGCGCGGCCCGACCATCGCGAAGGATTTCAAGGCGCTGGTGATCGACTATATCGAGAAGCGGTTCGGCGGGAAGGGAATCGCGGCTGAGTAAGGGTGCGGCTCACGCCGCTTCTGCCTCGACTTCTGGTCATTTTGATAACTAGTTTACCCATTTTTATGTGGATAATGCTCAGGCTCTAACAGCAGGGCTGCGCGAAGAATGAGCAAGACCGCGGAGCCAAATCCTGATTTGATCAGATGAGACGAGCCGCGCGACGGCCGGGGCTCGGCTTGCAAGGGGGGCAAGCTCATGGCGCCGAGCCAATTCAGCGCGCAAACCGTAACCGAGCACGAGGCCCAGCAAGTTCAGCGGGCCAATGAAACAGGGCGGCGGCCCGTCGTCTTCGTCCACGGTCTTTGGCTTCTACCGAGTAGTTGGGATCGGTGGGCGAGTGTTTTCAACGCGGCCGGGTACGTCGCATTGACGCCAGGCTGGCCCGATGATCCCAACACGGTCGATGAAGCAAATGCGCATCCCGACGTCATGGCGCATAAAACGATCGGACAAGTCGCCGATCATTTCGAATTCATCGTGCGCGGATTGAAGAAGAAACCGGCGATCATTGGTCATTCCTTCGGCGGCCTTCTCGCGCAAATCCTCGCGGGCCGCGGCGCCTCCGCTGTGACAGTGGCGATCGATCCGGCGCCGTTTCGTGGTGTGCTGCCGCTTCCCTTCTCGTCGCTCAAGTCGGCTTGGCCTGTGCTCGGAAATCCAGCCAATCGCAATCGCGCCGTACCGCTGACGTTCGACCAGTTCCGCTACGCTTTCGCCAATGCAGTCAGCGAGCATGAGGCCAACGAGCTTTATGATCTTTACGCCGTTCCCGCCTCTGGAGTGCCGCTGTTTCAGGCCGCCGTCGCCAATCTCAATCCCTGGACGGAGGCGAAGGTCGACACAGCCAATCCCGATCGAGGGCCGTTGCTGATCCTCTCCGGAGAGAAGGATCACACCGTACCGTGGCCGATCGCCAACGCGACTTACGAATTGCAAGCGCGCAATAGCGGCGTCACCGAAATCAAGGAGATGCCGAACCGCGGCCACGCCTTGACGATCGATAACGGTTGGCGCGAAGTCGCCGATACGGCTTTGGCCTTCGTCAAAAGGTTCGCCTAGCGCGGGAGGCCTAGACCGTCTCCCACTTGCCGCTTTGGGCCGAGCGGAAAAGCGCGTCGATCACCTTCATCTGGGCGATCGCGTCTTCGATCGGGAATTCGAGCTTTTCTTCGCCGAGAATGGCGCGCGAGAAGGCGTCGCCTTGCAACGTATATTGGTCGCAGATGGCGAATTCCTCGACTCGCGCGCCGCCGCCGAAGAGATCGACGCCGCTATCGAAGAAAATTCTCGTCTTGCGGTCCGGCGGTGCGTTGAATGGAATCTGGATTTCGACGCGGCCTTTGTCGCCGACCACGGTGACGCGCTGCATCGCCGAAAGCTGTGTCGCGCAGGTAAAGAGCAGATGCCGCGAGCCGGGAAATTCCACCAGCGCGCTCGCCAAACGGTCCGTCCCCATTTTCGGGTCGCGCTCGAGCGTCGACACGACTCGCAACGGTTCGGCGCCGAATATGTAACGGCCCGAAATGATGCAATAACAGCCGATGTCGTAAACGCCGCCGCCGCCAGGCGGGATGTTGCGGATATTGGTCGGATCGAGAAGATAGTACGAAAACAACGTATGGATGGCTTTCGGATCGCCGATTTCGCCCGATCGCACGATTTCCCGCGCGCGACGCCATTGCGGATGGAACCGAACCATAAAGGCCTCGGCAACCAATTTCCCCGATTTTTCGCGCGCGGCGATGAGCTGCTTCGCCTCCGCCGCATCGAGCGCGATCGGCTTTTCGCAAAGAACGTGTTTGCCGGCTTCCAGGGCCTTGATCGTCCACGGGACATGCAATTCGTTCGGCAGCGGATTGTAGATCGCTTCGATCGTCGGGTCGGCGAGAAGCTCTTCATAAGAACCGTACGCGTTGCGAACGCCAAGTTTCGCCGCGGTTTCCTTGGCGCGCGAAAGATCGCGCGAGGCGATAGCGTCGATCCGTGACGCCGAGCCTTTCTGCATAGCCGGAATGACTTTCTCGACGCCGATCTTGGCGGGACTGATCACGCCCCACGATACAGTTTTGGCCATAAGCATTTCCTCTGGTTTATTTCTTTAAGCCTTCGCCTCGGGGATTCTGCCCGCGCCCTGTCTATCGAACATCCAGCCAGGATATTCCTTCGGCAAGGCGCTGACGGTGTCGAGTGTAGCGACCTCCTCCGGGGTCAGTGTGAGCTTGACCGCGGCGAGATTGTCGTCGAGTTGTTCAACCGTCTTCGCGCCGATAATCACCGTCATCACGCCGGGACGCTGCAAAAGCCACGCGAGGGCGACACGCGCGACCGAGACCCCATGCGCCTTGGCGATCAAAGCCATCGCGTCGATAATATCATAGGCGCGGTCGCGGTTGACCGGCGGGAAGTCGAAAGCCATGCGGCGGGCGTCGTTTGGTCCCGCGCTGTTGCGCGTGAACTTGCCGGATAGCAATCCTCCCGCGAGCGGGCTCCAGACCATGACGCCGAGTCCCTGGTCGAGCACTAACGGTACGATCTCGCGTTCAAGGTCGCGGCCGGCGATCGTATAATAGGCCTGCACGGTTTCGAAACGCGCATAGCCATGCTGGTTCGAAATACCGAGCGCCTTCATGATCTGCCAGGCCGCCAGGTTCGAGCACCCAACAGTGCGCACGAGGCCGCGCGAGACGAGATCATCAAGCGCGCGCAACGTCTCTTCGATCGGCGTGACTGCGTCAAAGCCGTGAATTTGATAGAGGTCGATATGGTCAAGGCCGAGCCGTTTCAAGCTGCCGGCGACCTGATCCATAATATGGCCGCGCGAGAGACCGACGTCGTTCGGGCCGGGTCCTGTACGCCCGCGCACTTTGGTGGCGATAATCACGTCTTCACGTTTGACGGCGAGATCCTTCAACGCTTGGCCGAGCAAAACTTCGGATTGTCCCTCTGAATAGACATCGGCCGTATCGATGAAATTGACGCCTGCTTCGAGCGCGCGCTTCACGAGATCAGTGGCCGCCTGCTGTTCGAGCGTCCCGATATTGCGCCAGAAGCCGGAGCCGCCATGGAAAGTCATCGTGCCAAGACAGATTTCCGAGACATATTGGCCGGTGCGGCCGAGCGGATGATATTTCATAAGCGGAAGCCCCGAGAAAACAGCGCGCGAAGCGCGTTGTTATGGTGTGGCGGAAGAGGAGAGGAAGGCAGTATAGAATATTTTGACGACAAACGGATAAAGTTCGCGTGAGGGCTCCCCCGCCGACCTAGCGCGCCCCTTTTACGCCGCTTGCTCCGCCGGCGGCGCCATGGCGCCGGTCATCATCGCCACCGCATCCGACATCGACTGTTTTTTGGGATCGATGACTGTCAGCCGACGTCCCAAGCGATGGATGTGGATGCGATCGCAAACTTCGAAAACATGCGGCATATTGTGCGAGATCAGAACGATCGGCAGTCCGCGCTTGCGCACGTCCAAAATGAGTTCGAGCACGCGACGAGACTCCTTGACGCCCAGCGCGGCCGTCGGCTCGTCCATGATCACGACGCGACTGCCGAAGGCGGCAGCCCGTGCGACGGCAACGCCCTGACGCTGACCGCCTGACAGGGTCTCTACTTGCTGATTGATATTTTGGATCGTCAATAGTCCGAGTTCGGAGAGCTTCTCCCGTGCGACGCGTTGCATCGTCGCGCGATCGAGCGCCCGGAAATATTGTCCGAAAAAGCCTGGCGCGCGAAGCTCGCGACCCAAGAACATATTGTCGGCGATCGACAGCGCCGGCGAGAGCGCCAGATTTTGGTAGACTGTCTCAATCCCCGCAGCCCGCGCTTCAATCGGCGACTGGAAGCTGACGGTCTTGCCGGCGAGTTTGATCTCGCCTGAATCGGGGATGACCGCGCCGCATAACGCCTTGATCAGCGTCGATTTGCCGGCGCCGTTGTCGCCGATGACGCCGAGGATTTCGCCGGAATAAAGATCGAAATCCGCGTTGTCGAGCGCGGTGACGCGGCCATAGTTCTTATTGAGGCCGCGCGCCTGGAGAACGGGTTCGGCGCTCATGCTGAGACCCTCCGGATCCATTGATCAAGCGCCACCGCGACGATGATCAACACACCGACCGCGAACTCCTGCCAAAGCACATCGAGGCCCGCGAGCGAAACGCTGGAGCGGAAGACGCCGACGATCAGAGCCCCTATCAATGTGCCGATGATCGAGCCGCGTCCGCCAAAGAGGCTGGTGCCCCCGATCACCACGGCGGTGATGCTGTCGAGATTGGCGTTCTCGCCGCTCGTCGGGCTGATCGCGCCGACGCGTCCGATCAATACCCATCCGGCGACGGCAGAGATTAGGCCCGCCAACACATAGGCGCTGAGCAGCACGCGATCGGTATTGATGCCTGCGAGGCGCGCCGCCTCGGGATCGTCGCCCGTCGCGTAAATATGCCGACCGTAAGCGGTCCGATTCAGCACGTACCAAATCAACGCCGCGAGCAGCAACATCAGGATCGATCCGTAGATGATGCGCGCGCCGAATATCTGCAACGGCACGCCCATCAGCTTCAAGAATGGCGCGGTTTCGTCAATATCCTGCGATCGGATCGATTCTGACTGGGAGTACCAAGTGTTGAGCGCGCCGATGATGCTGAGCGTGCCCAAAGTCACGATGAATGGCGGCATTTTAAGCCGCGTCACGAGAGTTCCATTGAGGAAGCCGAATATCGCGCCAAGCGCCAAGCCGATCGGAAAAGCGACCAGAACGGGAACGCCGTCAATGACCGCAAGCCGGCCCATGACGATGGAGCAGATGACCATGATTACGCCGACCGAGAGGTCGATGCCGGCGGTGAGAATAACTAATGTTTGGGCGATGCCCAAAATGCCGATGATCGTCACCTGCAGGAGGATCGTCGACAAATTGTTGAATGTGGCGAAGCGCGCCCAATTCACCGATGCGCCCAGCAAAATTCCGAGCAGCAGGACGACAAAGGGTACGATGGTCGGATAGGCGTGCAGAAAGCGCTGCAGCCGCTTGAGTGGAGACGACGTCTCCTCTTCGAAATGCGCCACCGCCGCTGGCGCGTTTGACAGCACGCGCTCGAATTCCTGCGGCGCACGCGCGCCGCCTGCTCCCGTCGCCTCGCTCATCTCCTACCCCGCCTGATCATCTATGAATTGGGAAGTTGTCTCTTCCCTAATAAGAAACGCCGGCTGGCTGAACCTGCCGGCGCCTTGTTACTATCAGGACTTAAAAAACGTAGAAGATCAACCCCAGCAGAGCTTCATGCCTTCCTCGCTGTTGATCGACGGCACGCCGGCGACCGGATGGTCGGTGATCAGCGTCGCGCCCGTATCGGTGAAGTCGAGGCCTGGGGTCTTTTCCGGCTTCTTGCCGGTTTTGACGAAGTTGACGATCGCCTCAAGGCCCAACGAAGCCATTTTCAGCGGATATTGCTGGGACGTCGCGCCGATGATTCCGGCCTTGACGTTCTTGACGCCTGGGCAACCGCCATCGATGGCGACGACGAGGACGCCCTTTTCCTTGCCTTCGGCTTTGAGCGCTTCGTAACCGCCGGCGGCGGCAGGCTCATTGATCGCATAGACGAGGCTCACTTCTGGGGCCTTCTGGAGAATGTTCTCCATCGCCTTACGCCCGCCCTCTTCAGCGCCCTGCGTGACATCAGAGCCGACGATCAGCGGCGTATCGCCTGCGCCATAATGCTTCGGGTTCTTCACAGCCACGCCGAAGCCGGACAGGAAGCCGTTGTGACGGAGATAATCGACGGTCGGTTCATTAGGCGCGAGGTCGAGGGTCGCGATTTTCGCCGCACTTGCCTTGTCGCCGAGCGTGGCCTTCGCCCATTGGCCGATCAACTGACCCGCCTTGAAATTGTCCGTGGCGAAAGTCGCATCGGCTGCGTCGATCGGATCGAGCGGCGTATCGAGGACGATCACCAGCAATCCAGCGTCGCGCGCCTTCTTGATCGTCGGGACGATCGCCGTGGAATCGCTCGGCACGATCATGAAGCCTTTGGCGCCGGCGTTGATCAATTGTTCGATCGCTTGAACTTCGCCGTCGTTGTCGCCGTCAAACTTGCCAGCGTAGGCCTGCAAGGTGACGCCGAGCTCCTTGGCCTTAGCCTGGGCGCCTTCCTTCATCTTGACGAAGAAGGGATTGGTGTTCGTTTTGGTAATAAGACCGACGATCGTATCGGCCGCGGAAGCCGGCGCGCTCGCGAAAGCGAGTGAGAGCGCCGCGACCGCGCAAGACATAATAGCGAGCTTTCTGGTCACAGATTTCCTCCCGAGTTTTTTCCCCTCGAAGCGACGGCAGTCTCGATGCGCCGCATACTTGGCGATCCAGCGAGTCGCAGCCGTAAATCGACCTTATCTCGCGCCCGTCGCGCCGCCATTGGCGCAAAATCCAGCCTTTGAGTCAAGATAAATCAGCCGCCCTGAATTATTGACACCGGCGCCGACGGCGCCCATTGTTTGGGCGAAGCGCGTCGGCATGGACTTCCCGTCCATGGCGCGCTGGTCAACGCGCATGGGCGTTGTTCAATCTGCGCGCGTCGTCGAGAAAGATCAGTCATGGCTTTTGGCGAAGCGGAAGTCATTGAAACAGGTTCTTCGGCGCCCATGATTGGAGGCGCCAATCAGACTGGCGTGCGCCTCTACAACGAACGCCTGATCCTGTCCTTGATGCGGCGGCGGCGGCATCTCTCGAAAATTGAAGTCTCGCGTCAGACGGGCCTTTCGGTACAAACCGCTTCAGCCATCGTCAATCAACTTCAAGCTGACGGCCTGCTCAGACGCGAGGCGCCGCAGCGCGGCAAAGTCGGGCAACCGACCGTACCTTTCTCCCTCGATCCGGAAGGCGCCTTCTCGCTAGGTCTCAAGATCGGTCGACGAAGCTGCAATCTCGTACTGATCGATTTCGTCGGCGCGATCCGCGAAAGCGCGAGTGAGACATTCGCTTATCCGCAACCGAACGCGGTACTCGACTTTGTCAACCGCGCGTTGCCAACGCTGACCTCACGCTTGACCATGCGCCAGCGCGGCCGACTGACCGGTCTCGGCGTCGCGACGCCCTTCTACCTTTGGAATTGGGGCGCGGAGGCTGGCGCGCCAGCAGGCGCGATGGATGTATGGCGAGGATTCGACATCCAGGCCGAAATCGCCGCCCTCTGTCCTGTCCCCGTGACATTGTGCAACGACGCGTCCTCGGCTTGCGCCGCCGAATTCTTCTTCGGCGAAGGCTGGCGCCACCATGATTTCCTCTATTTCTTCGTTGGTTCTTTCATCGGCGGCGGGGTTGTCATTGACGGCGCATTGTTCACCGGCCGGACGGGTTCAGCCGGCGCGCTTGGCCCCATTCCGATTATGCAGATTGATGAAAAAGGTCATCTCGTCGCGCGACAGTTGATTCATTGCGCGTCGATCTATCGTCTCGAGGAGCGATTGCGCGGCGCCGGACGCGATCCTTCCTCCATCTGGCGCACGCCGGAAGAATGGGAAGATTTCTCCAACCATCTTGACGAGTGGATTGAAGAAACCGCGCATGCCCTCGCTTTTGCCTGTTTGGCCGCCATTTCGGTGATCGATTTCGAGGCGATCGTGATCGATGGAGCCATTCCGGCCGCCGTACGCTCTCGGCTCGTGATGCGCGTTGCTGAGATTTATGAAAAACAGGACCGTCGCGGCCTCGTCGACGCGACGATCCGCGCGGGCTCGATAGGGGCCAATGCGCGAGCGCTCGGCGGCGCGGCTTTGCCGCTCATCGCAAATTTTGCGCGTGACAGAGAAGTGTTGTTTAAGGAGCCGCCGAATGGCCCTTTAAGCAAAACTTCTTAACCGAGAGGCGCCGATGACATCGCGCATCATAAAAGTCGACCCATTCGACCTCGTCGTTTTCGGCGGCACGGGCGATCTCGCCCATCGCAAGCTTTTTCCAGCGCTTTTTCATCGCGACAATGATGAACAATTCACAGAGCAAACCAAGATCATCGGCGTTTCGCGCCGCGCCCTCAGTTCGGATGAATACCGCGCGACCGTCAAAGACGCGTTGATGAAATTTGGGGGGGTGAAGGACGGCTCCGAAGCCGCCATTGAACGTTTCCTCAAACGTATCGAATATGTGTCGGTCGACGCCACGGGCGACGCCGGTTGGGATAAGCTCAAAGCGCAGCTCGACGGCGAAGATAAGGTGCGCGCATTTTATCTCGCGACTAGTCCCGATCTTTTCGGTCCTATCGCCAAAAAGCTGAAGGCCAATGGTTTGGTGACGCCGATGGCGCGGATCATTGTCGAAAAGCCGATCGGCAAAGATGCAGCGAGCGCCGACGCCATCAATGATGAGCTGGGCTCGGTTTTTCTCGAACGGAACATCTTCCGTATCGACCATTATTTGGGAAAAGAGACGGTTCAGAATTTGATGGCGTTGCGCTTCGCCAATGCCCTCTTCGAGCCTTTATGGAACAGTGCGCATATCGACCATGTGCAAATCACGGTCGCGGAGACGCTCGGCGTCGAGGGACGCGGCGCCTATTACGACGAGTCAGGCGCGCTGCGCGATATGACGCAGAACCACATGCTGCAATTGCTTTGCCTTGTCGCCATGGAGCCGCCGCGCTCGATGGACGCGGACGCGCTTCGGGACGAAAAGCTGAAAGTTTTAAAGTCGCTGGAGCCCATCACGTCGGCGAATGCGGCGACGGTGACAGTGCGCGGTCAATATCGCGCCGGCGTCGCCGAAGCGAAGGCCGTGCCTTCCTATCTCGAAGACATCGGCAAAGACGCCAGCGACACAGAGACTTTTGTTGCACTGAAGATCGGCGTCGCCAATTGGCGATGGGCGGGCGTGCCCTTCTATTTACGCACCGGCAAGCGATTGCCGCAGCGCTTTTCCGAAATTGTCGTTGGTTTCCGGCGCATCCCGCACGCCATCTTCGAGTCCAATTCGGACGGCATACCGGCGAACCGTCTCGTCATACGCGTGCAGCCGGACGAGGGCATCAAGCTTTGGCTGATGATCAAGGAGCCGGGCGCCGGGGGCATGCGTCTCAAACACGTGCCGCTCGATATGAGCTTCGCTGAGGCTTTCGCAGGGCTCTCGATCGACGCGTATGAGAGATTGCTCATGGACGTCGTGCGCGGCAACGCTACATTGTTCATGCGCCGCGATGAAGTTGAGGCCGCCTGGCGCTTCATCGATCCGATCCGCGAAGCCTGGGCGCAATTGCGCGAACCGCCGCGACCCTATGCCGCGGGCGCGTGGGGCCCCGCCGCAGCGATCGCTTTGATAGAGCGCGACGGCCGCACTTGGAATGAGGAGTTCGAATGACCGCTCTAGCCGCTGCCACCGTCTCCGCCGCTACTTTTGCGCGGCGCGATTTCTCCAGTAGCGAAAGCCTTGCCGAGGCTTTCGCCGACTGGACAGCCGCTTTGCTGAGCAACGCCGTCGCGGCGCATGGCGCAGCCACGTTCATCGTCTCTGGCGGCACGACGCCGAAACGTTATTTCGCCGCGCTCTCGCATCGCGATATCGATTGGGGCCGAGTCAATGTCACACTCGCCGACGAGCGACGGGTGGCCGACGATAATCCGCGCTCTAACGCGAAACTAGTGCGCGAAACGCTCCTACAAAGTCGCGCGGCCGTGGCGCGGTTCATTCAGCTCGCGGATGTTCGGCTTTCGCCGGATCAAGAGCTTGCCGCCGCCCAAGCGCGTATCGCCGACCTGCCCTCTCCCGCCGACCTCGTCGTACTTGGCATGGGCGACGACGGGCATACGGCATCATGGTTCCCCAAGGGTGATCGTTTGGAGGAGGCGATGAATCCTGGCGAACGCGCGCTCGTCCTTCCGATCGTCGCGCCCGCCGCGCCAGAGCCGCGGCTGACTTTGACGGCTCGCGTCATTTTACGCGCGACAGCGATCGCCCTCCATATCGAGGGAGAGGGTAAACGCGCTGTACTTGCCAAGGCCCTCGGCGACGGGCCGGCGGTTGATATGCCGATTCGCACGGTCTTGCGCGAGGCTGCTGACAGGCTGACGATTTTTGAGGCTTGAGAGCGCCCGAGATAAGGGGAGACCGCAGTGACCAAAGCCCCATCGTCGCGCATTCGCATCGGCATCGGCGGATGGACGTACGAGCCCTGGCGCGGCGCCTTCTATCCAGACGGGCTCGCGCAGAAACGCGAGCTCGAATACGCTAGCCGCAAGCTGAACTCGATCGAGATCAACGGGACGTATTACGGCTCGCAGAAGCCGGAAAGCTTCGCCAAATGGCGCGATGAGACGCCAGACGATTTTGCTTTCGCGGTCAAAGGGCCGCGCTTCGCCACGAACCGGCGCGTTTTAGCGGAATCTGGCGAGTCGATTGAACGTTTTTTTTCAAGTGGCGTGACCTCGCTGAGGGAAAAACTGGGCCCGATCAATTGGCAATTCATGGCGACGAAGAGATTCGACCCCGTGGATTTCGAGGCCTTTCTCAAACTGCTGCCGAAGACGGTGGATGGAGTTGCGCTGCGTCACGCCGTCGAAGTAAGGCACGAAAGCTTTCGTTCGCCTGAGTTTATCGCGATGGCGCGATCCTATGGCGTCGCGGTGATTATTGCGGCCGATAGCGATTATCCGCAAATCGCCGACGTCACCGCGCCTTTCGTCTATCTCCGCATCATGGGGACGAGCGAAAAGGAGAAGATCGGCTATTCCGCCAAGACGCTCGACCTCTGGGCAAAACGCGCCCAAGAATGGCGCGCCGGCGACGCGCCTGAAGGGATGAAGACCGTCGGCGATCATCAAAAGGAAAAGACCGGACGCGACGTCTTCCTTTATGTCATCAGCGGCTTCAAGGAGCGCAATCCAGCGGCGGCGATGGCGTTGACGGAGAGAATTCGCGCGTAGGTACGAGGCGACGCTGCGCACTGCAACGGTCAAGCGTGTCCAAACACGCGCTCAAAAATCGTATCGACATGCTTCAAGTGGTAGCCGAGATCGAATAGGTCCTCGAGCTCAGTCGGCGACAACGAGCGCGCCACGTCCTTGTCCGCTTTCAACAGCGTCAGAAAATCCCCCTCCCCTCGCCAGACCGGCATGGCGTTGCGCTGAACGTAGAGATAGGCGTTCTCGCGACTGACGCCTTTCTGGGTCAGCGCGAG
>JASLHV010000219.1 GCA_030153205.1 Roseiarcus sp.
GTGGCAATGCCCTGGCCGAGGGGGCCAGTCGTCGTCTCGACGCCGACGGTGTGACGATATTCGGGATGGCCTGGCGTCTTAGAGCCGACTTGGCGAAATTGCTTGAGGTCCTCGATCCCCATATCGCCCGTGCCGGTCAAATACAGCAGGGAATAGAGCAGCATCGAGCCATGGCCGGCCGACAGGACGAAACGATCGCGATCCGGCCAATGCGGATCGCCGGCATCGAATTTCATGAGATCGCGAAAGAGGACGGTCGCCATATCGGCTGCGCCCATCGGCAGCCCTGGGTGACCGCTTTTCGCCTTTTCGACGGCATCCATGGAGAGAGCCCGGATCGCGTTAGCCATTGCGTCATGGGTCACATTCGCCGCCATCCCCGCACTCCCAAATTGTTTTTCGCCGAGCCCTGGCGGCTCTAGGCGCTGAAAAGCCGCGCTTGATAGGCCAGCGCTTCTTTGCCTGTCAAATGGGTCAAGGCGACCAAAGTTTCGCGAAGAATTGGCGTCGCGCCGGCCAAGCAATTCGGCAAATTCCTCTGTGGGATATCGTGCAATCAGCGTTGACGCTCGCTTCAACCGAAGCGTAAACATTGAGCTGCAAGTTTCGGTAACTCAAATGAGCGTCGATCGCATCGAGCCATCTATAAAGCGCCTACGGGCTGCGCTCGATCTACTTGAGGCGGCTCTCGAGCGGCGCGCCCGGCAAGACGGCGCGCGCGGCGACGCGCAGGAAGAGCTTGCCTTGATGCAAGACGATCGCGCTCGCCTGGCGGTGGAGCTTGACGGCGCGCTTGACCGCAACCGCGGCCTGCTGGCCGCCAATATCGAGGCGGCCAAACGTCTCGAAAAAGCCAGCGCCGCGATCAAGACTATCCTCGAGCGCCATCAAGACGCCGAGTCAGACTGACCGAGTCGTCTTGGCGAGAAAGCAGGTGCGTCCATGGCCCATGTGACGGTGACGATCGGCGGACGGTCGTACCGCCTTGCCTGCAACGAGGGCGAAGAGCCTCATCTCGAAGGGCTTGCGCGCCAGATCGACGGCAAGATCGCGGGTATCCGCGCCCAAGTCGGCGAGATCGGCGACCAGCGGCTCGTCGTGATGGCCGCCCTAACCATCGCCGACGAGTTACATGAAGCCCGTCGAATCGTCGCGGAACTCGAAAAAAAATCCGGCGAACACGAAGACGTCCGCGGCGCGATCAGACGGGAGGCCGATCAATGGGCGGCGAATGTCGCAGACGCGCTCGGCGATGCGAGCCGGCGGATCGAAGACGCCGCGGCGGCGCTGGCGGGAACTGGAAAAACGTAGGTCGGCGTTGACGCCGACAAAATCACCGCACAACGGGCGAGGACGCAACACCCTCGCCCGTTGCTTTGAACGAACGTTTCGCTCAGTTGCCCATCAACTGTTTGGCGTTCTCCGGCGTGATCGCGGTCGTCGGCACGGTCACCACGGTCGAGACCTTGTCGGCGCAATCCAAGAGAATCGACTTGGCCATGTCGATCGCTTCCGGGCCGCCCGTCGGGTAGGTGAAGGTCGCCGACCATTCGCCTTCCGCGACCGCGCGGATGCCGCCCGCCGGTCCCGGCAGACCGTCCGTGCCGAGGATCTTGATGTCGCCGTCCTTCTTGCCGGCTCCCTTCGCCGCGAGCCGGGCGCCGGCCGCCATCATATCGTTGCTGGCATAGACCGCCTTTATGTCGGGATGCGCCTGCAGCATCGCAGCGAAGGCCGTCTGGGCTTTATCTGGAAGCCAATCGGCCGCCTGTTCGGCGACGACTTGGATCTTCGAGTTCCCCTTCACGCCGGCTTTGAAGCCGTTGAGACGCTCGACCGCAGGCGTCGAGCTCGGCAACCCCTCGAGCACGGCGACGTCGCCGCCACTCGGCAGCAGCTTGTCCGCGACATATTTGCCCGCCTCTTCGGCAATTTTGTAATTATCGCCGCCGATGAAGGCGGTGTAATCCTTGCCCGGGTCGCCGACCGTTTTACGATCAAGCTCGATGACCGGGATGCCGGCTTTCATCGCGCGCGCCACGACTGGCGTGAGGGGCGAGGCTTCGAAAGGCGAGATCAGGATCAGATCGACTTTCTGGGTGATGAAATTGTCCATCTGAGACGTCTGCGTATTCACGTTGCCGGCGCCGTCGGCGATCTGCAGCGTGAATTGTGGAACCTTCTTCGCTGCGGCCATCAGTTCGTCGTTGACGTGCTGACGGTAGGGTTCGGCGTTGTTGGCCTGCGAGAAGCCGATGACGTATTGCCCGTTCTTCCCGCATTCCTTGACCATCGACGCAGCGTTTGCCCCGCCGACGGCGAGCGCCAATGCGCCGGCGCTCAGCGCCAATCTTGACCAAAGCTTGGTATGTCTCATCATTCTTCACTCCCCGACATGGTCTTCAATAAGTCTCGACTCCCCAATCGAACCTGGGTCGTCGCTCCGGTCTCGGTTCATCGCCGGGGCCGGAACTTTTGGTCGCCTGACGCTAACGCCCCAATCCCTCGCGGCGACGTACGAGAGATTGAAGAACCGCGGCCAAGACAATGATCGCGCCGGTCGCGAGCAATTGCAGGGCCGCATTGATGTTGTTGAGCTGAAGAACATTGGCCAGAGCGCCGAGCATGATCGCGCCGGCGACCGTCCCGACCATGGAGCCCGCGCCGCCGAACAGGCTGGTGCCGCCGATGACCACCGCGGCGATCGCCGTCAGTTCGTAACCGGTCCCGTCGTTGGCGCTCCCGAAATTGAACTGGCCGGCATGAACGATGCCGGCGATGGCGGAGACCAGACCCGTGATCGCATAGACTGAGATTTTGACCAGGGTGACCGGCACGCCTGAAAGCCGCGCGGCGCGTTCATTGCCGCCGACGGCGAAAACGTACCGCCCAAAGCGCGTGAAATTCAGAACGAAAGTCGCAATGACCGCGACAACGACAAAGACCAATGTCGCGACGGGAACGATATTGTTGAACAGGCGATCGCCCAGCACCGAGAAGATCGGCGGCGCAAGGCCCGGCCCATCGCCGTACGAGATGTTGATATATTGATTGTTCGAGATGACCAGCGCGAGGCCGCGCGCGACTTGCAAGCCGGCCAGAGTCACGATGAACGGTTCGAGCCGGAAGCGCGTCGAAATCACGCCTTGAACAATGCCAAAGGCGGCGCCGCAAGCCGTGACAAAGAGAACAGTCGGAATAAGGCCCCAACCGGCGGTCGTCATGATTGTCGCCGTGAGGACGCTCGAGAGAGAGAGCAACGCGCCGACGGACAAATCAATGCCCGCCGTGATGATGACGAAAGTCATCCCGACCGCGATGATTCCGGTTTCGGAAATCGCGCGTATGATATTTGCGATATTGTCCGGCGCCAGAAACAAGATGAAGCCATGGCGGCGCGGCGAGAAAATGATCCCGCCGATCACGACCAGGACGAGTCCGATCACGCTCTGAAAGCGGACGGCGATCGAAAAGAAATCCACGCGGCGCCGTTGCGGCTGCGTGGTTGCGGGTTCGCGCATGGTCGCGGCGTCATTCATCGTTTTCGTCCAAATTCGATTCGGCGACAGCCATCACTTCGCGCTCATCGGCGCCGGCAGGAAATTCGGCGACCGTCCGGCCCCGTCGTAGTACGACAACGCGGTCGCATAGGCCGAGAAGCTCGGGCATTTCGCTCGAGGCGACGAGAACGCCGACGCCTTGCGCGGCGAGATCGCGAATACGCGCGTAGATCTCGCCCTTGGCGCCGACGTCAACGCCGCGCGTCGGCTCGTCGAGCAAGAGCAGGCGCGGTTCGCCGAGCACTTCCTTGGCGAGCACAACTTTCTGTTGATTGCCGCCCGACAGAGCGCCAACCGCGAGTTCGGGTCGGGGCGGCCGAACATCGAAAGTCGTGATCGCCTGGCGCGCGAGCCTCGTCTCGCGGACCTTCGACATGAGGAAAAACGGCGAGACGCTGCGGATCACCGAGGCGACAAGATTGCGGCCGACGCTATCGCGCAGCATCAAACCGCCGCCGCGGCGATCGTCGGTCACGAAGGCAAGCCCGGCTCGCCGCGCCTCGCGGATCGAACGCGGCGTGACCGATTGTCCTCCGATCTCGATCGTTCCAGACCAGGCGCCGGGGCCCCCTGCCCCATAAAGCGTCGATAGAAGCTCGGTACGGCCGGCGCCCATGATGCCGGCAAGACCGACAACCTCGCCGGCCCTGACTTCGAGCGTGACCTCACGGGGGGAGCGCCAGCCGGCGCGTTGGCGTTGAGGCTTGTACCGAGCCCGGTCAAGCCAGAGCACGCGATGGCCAAAAGCGCCGCTTCGGCGCGGATAGAGTTCTGCCAAAGGCCTGCCGACGAGGAGGCCGACGAGTTCGGACTGCGGCGCGCGCGGCGAGGCGGTTCCCGCGATTTTCCCATCGCGCAGGACGGTTACACGATCAGCGACGCGCGGGACCTCTTCAAGCCGATGCGAAATATAGACGATGCCGACGCCGCGCGCGGCGATGTCGCGCATCACGGCGAATAACCTCTCTACCTCCGCCGCGGTCAGCGCTGCGGTCGGCTCATCCATGACAAGAATGCGCGAAGCGTAAGTCAAAGCCTTGGCGATCGCGACGATCTGGCGGCGGCCGACGGAGAGATCGCCGACCAGTTGATCGACATCGATATCAAAGCCGATCGATTCGAGCTGAGCCTTGGCTTCACGTCGCATGACGCCGCGGTCGAGCACGCCAGCTTTCGTCAATTCCCGGCCAAGGTAGAGATTGGCGGTGACGTCGAGGCTGGGCACCAGGTCGAGTTCTTGAAAAATGGTCGCGACCCCGGCGGCTTGCGCCGCGCGTGGATCGCTGAAGCGCACGGGCGCGCCCTCGATGAGGATCGCGCCTTCATCGGGCTCGATGACGCCGGACAAGACGTTCATCAGCGTCGACTTGCCGGCGCCGTTCTCGCCCAGCAAGGCATGGACCTCGCCGCGCTGCAGATCGAAATCGACGCCGCGCAAGGCCTGCACGCCGCCGAACCTTTTGATGACGCCGCGCATCGCGAGCAGCGGCTCTTGCGTTTGTACCGCGGCGGTCATTGCGGCGCGCCACAGGATTCGCGCTCAACGATCGAGGCGTCGAGACGGATGGTGCGTCGCGCGCCGTCAGGGGCCGCGATGCGCTCCATGAGCAGAAAGGCTGCGCGTTTGCCGATCTCCGCGCAGGGCTGAGCGACAAGCGTCAAACGTGGCTCGAAACAATCGGCCCATTCGAAATCGTCGAAGCCGACGACGGAAATATCCTTCGGCACGCGCAACCCGCGCGCGCGGAGGGCTTTCATGATTCCGATCGTGGTCAGATTGTTGCCGCCGACCAGGGCTGTCGGCGGATCTGGCAACGCAAGAAGCGCTTCTGTCGCGGCCGTAGCCCCCGCTGTCGTCGCATTGTCCGTCACCAGCAAGCGCTCATCGACCGCCGCGCCCCGCGCGGTTACGCCGTCGCGGTAGCCGGCGATGCGCTCGAGCGTCGTCTCAAAGCCGGGGTGGCCGCCGACATAGCCGATCCGCTCATGGCCACGGGCCGCGACATGTTCAACGAGCAGGCGCATCGCCTCGCGATTGTTGACGCCGACTTGGTCAAATTCTGGATCGCGCATCCGATCGACCAAAACGCACGGCAGCCGCGCCTCGCGCAGATAGGCGAGGGCGCGGCGGTCCGGATCGGCGCTCGGCGCGAGAATGATGCCGTCGACGCGTCGCTGATGCAGCGCCATGACGACTTCGAGCTCGCGCGCGGGATCGTCCTCGGTATCCGAGAGGAACATCATCATGCCGAGACGCGCACATTCGGTTTCGATCGCGGAGATGATATCGACGAAATAGGGATTGGTGATCGAGGAGAGCGCGATGCCGACGGAGCGCGTCGACGCGGCCTTGAGGCTGCGGGCGAGAATATTAGGCTTGTAGCCGAAAGAATCGATGACATCTTGCACGGCTCTCGCCGTGTTGGGCGCGACGCGCCGCGTGCCATTCAGGACATGCGACACAGTCGAGACCGAAACGCCCGCTTTGCGAGCGACATCGGCGATCGTCGCCACGTCTCCTCCCCAAAAATATCTTGGAGCCTTTAGTCCAAGTTTGGGCCACTATAGCCAAGAAAACCGATTGCGCAATCGTTTCGATGGGCGTTGATACGATTGTTGCGACCATTTCGAACGTTCGCGAACCGTGAAACCAATTGTTTTTGGCCGCGCCGGTCCGTCGAGGATTACGCTTCAAAAAAGAAGGGGCGTACGCCGGGAGACGTCTATGATCCTTCACCGGAAATGACGGAGGCCCCCAAATGAGCGCGATCTTAGTCACGGGCGGCTCGGGCTTTGTCGGCGGCCATCTTATCCGACAGCTTTTGGCGGACGGTCACGACGTCCGCGCCACTTTGCGCAATCTTCAGCGAGAACCTGAGGTACGAGCTATGCTCGGCGGCGTTGCAGACCCCGGCTGTCGATTGAACTTCGTCGAAGCCGATCTAGGTAACGACCGCGGCTGGAAAGAGGCAGTCGCCGGATGCGAATATGTTCATCATGTCGCTTCGCCCTTACCCGCCAACGCGCCGAAAGACGAAAACGAACTGATCGCTCCAGCGCGCGAAGGCGCCTTGCGGGTGCTCCGCGCATCGAGAGACGCCGGCGTCAAACGCGTTGTCCTGACGTCGTCCTTCGCTGCGATCGGCTATGGCCATAGTCCGCAGGCGCGGCCATTCAGCGAAACTAATTGGACGAATCTCCAGGCAAGCGGTCTCAGCGCCTATGTGAAATCGAAGACGATCGCGGAACGCGCCGCCTGGGCGTTTGTCATCGAGGAAGGCAGGAGCTTGGAGCTTTCAGTCGTCAATCCGGTCGTGGTCTTCGGTCCGGTTCTCGGCCCCGACTATTCGACCTCGATTCTGCTGATTAAGCGTTTGATTGACGGCGCCCTGCCCGGCGTCCCGCGACTCTATTTCGGCGTCGTCGACGTACGTGACGTTGCGGACCTGCACATCCGCGCCATGACCCATCCCGCCGCCAAGGGCGAGCGTTTCCTCGCCGCCGCCGGCGATTTCCTCTCCATCCGCGATATCGCTCTCATTCTGAAAGATCAGTTGGGCGCCATTGCTAAGAAAGTACCGAGCCGTCAACTGCCCAACTGGCTGGTTCGTCTCGCTGCGCTACGCGATCCCGCCGTGAAGCAGTTTTTGCCGGAACTGGGAAAAGAGAAAAACGCGACGAACGAAAAAGCGAAGCGCGTTTTAGGCTGGGCGCCGCGGTCGCGAGAGGAGGCCATCGTCGCCGCCGCCGAAAGCCTGGCGCGGCTCGGGCTGCTGAAGGAAAGCCAGAAGGCGGCCTGATATCACCGCTCGTGAAGAAGCGGCGCGCGCATCCGCCAGCGCGCGCCGCCCGTCATCAGGCGTTCTTCTTTTCCCGCAATCTGAGCACGCCGCTGAGCACCGCCTTCAGCGAAGCCATGACGATATTTGGATCGATGCCAACGCCATGGACGATTTCGCCGTCCGCGTTCTGCAATTCGACATAGCAAGCCGCGGTCGCATTGGCGCCGCGGCCGACGGCATGCTCGTGATAGTCGATGAAGGAGAAGTCGACGTCGAAGGCGCGCTTCAGCGCATCGACGAAAGCGTCCACCGGACCGTTGCCGGCGCCTTCGATCGTCATGGTCGAGCCGTCAGCCTTCTCCAGAACGGCGGTCAACGTCCGTTCGCTCTTTGCCGTCGGCAGCATCTGCTGCGAGAGAAGCGTCACCGGCGCATTGTCGAGGCCGTAGGTCTTCGTGAACAGTTTCCAGATGTCGTCGCTGGTCAGTTCCTTGCCGTCGCGGTCCATCTGCGCCTGGGCGATGCGGGAGAACTCGACCTGCAGGGGACGCGGCAAATCGAGACCATGATCAGCTTTAAGGATATAGGCGATGCCGCCCTTGCCGGACTGCGAATTAATGCGGATCACGGCCTCATAGTCGCGCCCGACATCCTTCGGGTCGATCGGCAGATAAGGAACCAGGAACAAAGGTTCATTGCGCTTCTCTTGGGCTTCGAAGCCCTTCTTGATCGCGTCCTGATGCGAGCCGGAAAAAGCGGTGTAGACGAGTTCGCCGGCGTAAGGATGACGCTGATGCACGGGCAACTGATTGCAATATTCGACGACGTTCTTGATCTTATCGATGTCGTGCAATTCGAGCCGAGGGTCGACGCCCTGCGTCATGAGATTCAAGGCCATGGTGACGATGTCGACATTGCCAGTGCGCTCGCCGTTGCCGAACAATGTTCCTTCGACGCGGTCAGCGCCGGCCATCAAGGCAAGTTCCGCCGCCGCGACGGCGGTGCCGCGGTCATTATGCGGATGGATCGACAGAAGGACGCTGTCGCGATTTGAAATATGCCGGCCGAACCACTCGAATTGGTCGGCATGTACGTTCGGCGTCGCCATTTCGACCGTGGCCGGCAAGTTCAGGATCATCTTTTTGTCGCCGGTCGGCTGGATGACGTCCTTCACCGCCTCGCAAATCTCCAAAGCGAATTCGAGTTCTGTGCCGGTGAAGCTTTCGGGCGAATATTCGAAAGTGAAATTCGTCTCCGGCGCCTTGGCCGCCAATTCTTTCGCCAATTTGGCCGCGCTAGTTGCGATCTCCGTCACGCCTTTTCGATCGGTGCGAAAGACGACATCGCGTTGCAGGGTGGAGGTCGAATTGTAGAAATGGAAAATGACGTTCTTCGCGCCCTTTACCGCTTCGAAAGTGCGTTCGATCAATTCCGGACGGCATTGGGTCAGCACTTGAATGGCGACATCGTCGGGGATGGCTTTTCCTTCGATGATGGTGCGCACGAAATCGAAGTCGGTCTGCGACGCGGATGGGAAGGCGACTTCGATCTCCTTGAAACCCATGGCGACCAAGAGATCAAACATGCGGTTTTTGCGATCGACGCCCATCGGCTCGATCAGGGCCTGATTGCCGTCGCGCAAATCGACGGAGCACCAGATCGGCGCCTTGGTTATGACGTTCGACGGCCATCGGCGATCGGGCAAGACGACCGGCGCATAGGCGCGATATTTTGAAATCGGCATCGTAGACATGACAGAGACCCTTTAAGCGGAGCGACGACGCGAACCCATTTCAGGGGATGTGGTCAGTCGCCAAATTGCGAAGAAAAGCCCAAAAGCCCGGCGCGCTCACAGCGCCGGGCGGCTAAGTCGCAGGGTCGATAAAAGGGTCTGGGACCGCTTCCGCATAGTCGCAAATAATCAGAGCTCGCGCGTGAAAGCAAGATTTCTATAGCGGCGCCAGCGGGCTCATTAGCGCCACGCATGGCGATTTGGTTTGCTCTCAACCGTTTCTGGGCAAGATGTCGCACGGTAACTGCATTAAAACATCGCACCGTCGCTTGATCTTTTTCATGCTAGCATGCAATTATGCGATCCGCGACGCGCCGATACCGCGACGCCAAATTTAAAGTCATTAGGCTCGGAAGGTTGGGCCGAAATTTAAAGTCGGTTCGGGAGGACCGAGAAATGCGTGAGGTTCGTCATCGCCATATCGGTCGGCGACCGCGCCAGTCCGCTTGCAGTGTCCTGACAGGGCGTCTCGCGAACATCCGCCGTTACGCCGCATGACTGCCCTCATCTCCATTCAAAGGCTCAGCAAGAGCTTTCCTGGCGTGCGCGCGCTCCACGAAGTTCAGTTCGAGCTGCTAGCGGGCGAGGTTCACGCGCTCATGGGCGAGAACGGCGCCGGCAAATCGACGCTGATGAAAATCCTCGCTGGCGTCTACACAAAGGATTCGGGCGAAATTCTTTATAACGGTCAGCCGGTCGCCTTCAGCGGCCCGCGCGACGCGCAAGCCATGGGCATCGGGATTATTCATCAGGAATTGCAACTGATGAATCACCTCACCGTTGCTCAGAATATTTTCATCGGCCGCGAGCCGCGAAAATTAGCGGGCCTGCTCCTCGACGAGGACAAGCTCAACGCGCAGGCGCGCGAAGCGCTCGCCCATCTCAACCTCAAACTCGATCCGCGCGCGATCGTCGGCGGGTTGACCGTCGCCAAGCAGCAGATGGTCGAAATCGCGAAAGCTTTGTCCTTCGACTCGCGCGTCCTGATCATGGACGAGCCGACATCGGCGCTGAACGACGCCGAAATTGCCGAGCTTTTCAGAATTATCCGCGAGCTCAAAAGCCGCGGCGTCGGCATCGTCTACATCTCTCATAAGATGGACGAGCTGAAACAAATATCGGATCGCGTCACCGTCTTACGCGATGGCGAATATGTCGCGACGGTCGACGCCAAGGATACGACCGTTGAAGCGATTATCGGCATGATGGTCGGACGAACATTAACCGATATACAGCCGCAAACAGCCTCGAACCTTCAAGGCGACGTCGCGCTCGAGGTAAAGAATCTCAACGCCGGCCCGCTCGTCAAAAACATCAGCTTCTCCTTGCGCAAGGGAGAAATCCTAGGGTTTGCCGGCTTGATGGGCGCCGGACGGACGGAAGTCGCCCGCGCCATTTTCGGCGCCGATCCGATAAGCACCGGCGAGATCGTCGTGAATGGGAAAAAGGCGGCGATCAAGTCGCCGAGCGACGCCGTGGCGCGCGGCGTCGGCTACCTCTCAGAAGATCGCAAGCGATTTGGCCTGGCGACTGGAATGGACGTCGAATCCAATATCGTCATGTCCAACTTAAAAAAATTCCTCTCGCTCAATTTTTTCCTGCGCCGGCCGATGATCCGCAAGACGGCGACTCATTTCATCGGCTTGCTCAATATCCGCACGCCTTCGGCGACGCAGGAGGTCCGCCTTCTGTCTGGCGGCAATCAGCAAAAGATCGTTATCGCGAAATGGCTGGAGCGCGACTGCGACGTCCTGTTTTTCGACGAGCCGACGCGCGGCATCGACGTGGGCGCCAAGAGCGAAATTTACAAGCTCCTGCGCACGCTCGCTCAGCAGGGCAAGGCCATCGTCATGATCTCGTCGGAGCTGCCCGAAATCCTTCGGATGAGCGATCGCATCGTCGTGATGTGCGAAGGACGCATCACGGGCGAGCTGGCGGCCAGCGACGCGACGCAAGAAGGGATCATGCAACTGGCGACCCAACGCGAAACCATGAAAGCGGCGTGAGACGAAAACGATGACCATGCGATCCGACGCCCTCGCCAATGAAGGCCGTCCGTCCGGCTTGCGAGCCCGGCTTTTCGGCCCGACCGCCCTGCAAAAGCTCCTCGCTTTCGCGAGCCTCATTCTGCTGCTCGTTTTCTTCAGTATTGCTTCGCCCGCGTTCATGCAGATCGACAATATTCTGGGCATCCTGCAGGCGACAGCCGTCGACGGGGTCCTGGCGATCGCTTGTACCTTTGTGATCATCACCGGCGGCATCGACCTCTCGGTCGGCACATTGATGACCTTCACTGCGGTGATTTGCGGCGTGTTCCTCACCTATTGGCGCCTGCCGATGTGGACGGGCGTCGTCGCCGCGATCGGAACCGGCGCGATTTGCGGGGGCATCTCGGGCACGCTGACCGCGAAGATGAAAATCCCGCCTTTCATCGCGACTTTGGGCATGATGATGCTTCTGAAAGGGCTGTCGCTGGTGGTTTCGGCGGATAAGCCGATCTATTTCAGCGATACCGAAGACTTCTACATGATCTCGCAGGATTCGCTGATCGGTTACGTCTTGCCGTCAGCTCCGATTCCAAACGCCGTTTTGATCATGTTCGTGCTTGCCATAGCAGGATCGATCATCCTCAATCGTACGGCCCTGGGCCGTTACACTTTCGCGCTGGGCAGCAATGAAGAGGCGGTGCGCCTTTCCGGCGTGAATGTCGATCGCTGGAAAATCGGAATCTACGCCCTTGGCGGCGCCATATGCGGCGTAGCCGGACTGCTCATCGCGTCGCGTCTCAATTCGGCGCAGCCGGCCCTTGGCCAAGGTTACGAACTCGAGGCGATCGCCGCAGTCGTCATAGGCGGCACCTCGCTCAGCGGCGGCTCGGGAACAATCCTCGGCACGATCATTGGCGCTTTCATCATGAGCGTGTTGACCAACGGTTTGCGCATCATGTCCGTCGCCCAGGAATGGCAAATCGTCGTGACGGGTCTGATCATCATTCTCGCAGTCTATGCCGATATCTTGCGTCGCAAGAGAAGCTGACGAGCGGGACAAGATCAAAAAGAGGAACGCGAAGTTCCCGATAACGTGGAAGTTTGTGATGGATAAGTCTAGCCAGGAGGAAGTACTCATGTTGAATCGAAAATTATTCTGCGCCGCGATCGGCGTTGGCGCGTTGCTCGGCGCGACAAGCCTCGCTCGCGCGGACGAAGCCTATATTCCGCTTGTGTCCAAAGGATTCCAGCACCAGTTTTGGCAGGCGGTGAAAGCCGGCGCCGAACAGGCTGCGAAGGAGCATAGCGTCAAGATCACCTTCGAGGGACCGGAAACCGAGGCCATGGTCGACAAGCAGATCGACATGCTCTCGGCCGCTCTCGCCAAGAAGCCGCAGGCCCTGGGCTTTGCGGCGCTCGACAGCAAGGCGGCGATTCCGCTGCTGAAGAAAGCGCAGAGCGAGAAAATACCGGTCATTGCTTTCGATTCCGGCGTCGATAGCGATATTCCGCTGACCACTTGCACGACGGACAACCTCGCCGCCGCGGGCCTCGCCGCTGATAAGATGGCCGCGGCGATCGGCGATTCCGGCGAAGTCGCCGTCATCGTACATGATCAGACGAGCCGCACCGGCATCGACCGTCGCGACGGCTTCGTCAACGAGATGAAGAAGCACTCGAATGTTAAAATCGTCGACATCCAATACGGCGGCGGCGACCATTTGAAGTCGGCTGAAATCGCCAAGGCGATGCTGCAAGCCCATCCCAACTTGAAGGGGATATTCGGCGCCAACGAAGGCTCGGCGGAAGGCGCGGCGATCGGCGTCAAGGAATCGGGCAAGAAAGTCGTTTTGATTGGATACGATTCGGGTAAGGAGCAGAAGGAAGACATCAACTCCGGTCTCATGGCCGGGGCGATCACTCAGAACCCGGTCGGCATTGGCAAATGCGTCGTCGACTCGGCCGTGAAGGCGCTGAAAGGCGAAAAGCTGCCGAAGGTCATCGACACCGGCTTCTATTGGTACGACAAAACCAATATGAGCGATCCCAAGATCGCGGCCGTTCTCTACGATTGAGAGCGAGCGCGTATTGTCGCGAAGGAAGGGCGACGAGCCCTTCCTTTTTTATTTCTCCGCTGCTTACTCAAAGCGTCGAATACAAGTCCATCTGCGTCGCGCCGTCGCCTCATACGCGCGGCTGTTCGTCGGCTGTCGCCGCGCATTGTTTTTGTCGCCAACAGATATTGAGAGGACAAAATGCGAGCGCTTCTTTGTGAAAAGCCGGGAACCCTGACCGTCGTGGAACGGCCCCGCCCCTCGCCGAAAGATGGCGAGGCGCTCGTGCGCATTCGGCGAGCGGGTGTCTGTGGTACGGACCTCCATATCTATGAGGGCAGTCACCCTTTCCTGAATTATCCGCGTGTCATCGGGCACGAGTTGTCTGGCGAAGTCGTGGAGACCGGCGCAGGCTGCGCCATGGGCGTTGGCCAGCAGGTCTATGTGATCCCCTATCTTTCTTGTGGCGTCTGCGTCGCGTGCCGTCGCGGCAAGACGAATTGTTGCGAGCGCATCGGCGTGCTCGGCGTGCATGTCGATGGCGGGATGGCGGATTTTATTTGCGTGCCGGAACAAAATCTTGCGGCGGCCGATGGCGTGACGCTCGACGAAGCCGCGACAGTAGAGTTCCTCGCGATCGGCGCACACGCCGTCCGCCGCGCCAATGTGCAAAAGGGCGATCGTGTCCTCGTCGTCGGCGCAGGCCCGATCGGTCTCGGCTGCATGATTTTCGCGCGGCTGCGCGGCGCGACGGTCACCGCGCTCGACATGCGCCGCGATCGACTCGACTTTTGCTGCGCCAAGATCGGCGTCTCCGATGCGATCGACGCCCGGACGAACGTTGCCGAGGAAGCCGCCAAGATGACCGGAGGCGACTTCTTCGATTGCGTCATCGACGCGAC
>JASLHV010000237.1 GCA_030153205.1 Roseiarcus sp.
AGCGGCTGACCGCCTTCAGCAGCAGGGTGACGAAGATGATGATGATGACAAGATAGACTTCCGCGACCATCGTCGCATAGCCGACATTCGAGCGGTCGCGATACTCGCGATAAACGAAGCTCGAATGTCGGCTATGCGACGATGGTCGCGGAAGTCTGTCTTGTCATCATCATCATCTTCGTCACCCTGCTGCTGAAGGCGGTCAGCCGCTACATGCAGAAAATGACCTAAACCGGGGCGCTAGGCGGAACAACGAAAGGAGCGCATTCAAGTGACGGCGGAAAACGCCCTAGAAGCGTCAGCGAGGCGGCAGCCGCGCGAGCGTGTGGAGGCCAGCGGGTTTGCGCGCATCGGCGGGCGCGTCTTGATCTACGCAGCCTTGCTTGCGTGGACCTTCGTCGCATTGTTTCCGCTCTATTGGACGCTCTCGACGTCGATGAAACTCGGCAGGGACGTCACCCAGGGTCATCTCGTCCCCTGGCTCGACTTTATGCCGAGTTGGAAGGGTTGGCAGTCGCTCGGCCTCTCGCCCGACACGATTTTCGCGACATCAAACGTACGCGACGAATTCTTGAAGCGCTTTTTCAACAGCATGATTGCGACGTTCGGCGCTTCGGCGCTGGCTGTGGTCATCGGCTCTTTGGCGGCCTATGGGCTCAGCCGGTTCAATTACAAATTCGGCGTTTGGCGGAACAAGGACATTTCCTTTTTCTTCCTGTCCCAGTTGATCCTTCCGCCTGTAGTTCTGGCGATGCCTTTCCTCGTTCTTTACAAGGCGCTCGCGCTCATCGACACGCGGATCGGCCTTATTCTCGTCTACACGCTCATGGTTCTGCCGATCGTGATCTGGGTGATGCGCGACCAATTCGACACGATCCCGACCGAGATCGAACAAGCGGCGTTGGTCGACGGTTGCTCGATTTGGAGCGCCTTTTTTCTTGTCGTGGCGCCGATTGCCCTCCCTGGCATGGTGGCGTCCTTCATCCTTTCGACGGTCCTGTGTTGGAACGAATATTTTTTCGCTTCCCTGCTGACCGGCTTCGACGCCCAGACGCTGCCAGTGATGGTGGCGAGTCAGACCGGGTCGCAAGGCATCAATTGGTGGACAATGGCGGCCTTGGCGACCGCATCGATCGCGCCGCTCGTTTTCATCGGCATATTTCTCGAGCGTTATATTGTAATGGGGCTGACGGCTGGTTCGGGAAAATAAGGCGCTTCTCTCCAATCCACGATCCAGAGCCTTCATTCAGGTGTCACAAAGTGACGGCCATCATTTGAGATGGCGCCGAAGTTTCCGCGCTCCGCCATCGAGCGCGATCAAGTTAACCCAATTTGAATTGAGCGATTAAGCGGCGGGGGAGGATCCATGCAGATCAACACGCAGGCCGGCGATCAAGCTACGCAGAGTTCCGCGGACGGCGATCGATCCTTACAACGCTACGGCTTAGGTTCGACGCGCTTTGCTGGTGCGCCGGACGCGCTCTATGAACGGCACTTGAAGTTCGACAATGTCGTCGAGCCCGAGTCGTCCGACGCGCGGGAGCGCTATGAGGCGGCCGCTCGCGCGGTAAGGGATATTCTGTCGGAGCGGTGGCTACGTACCGATGAGACCTACGCTCGCGAGAATCCCAAGCGGATCTACTACCTTTCGATTGAATTCTTGATCGGTCGCTCGCTCGCCAACAATGTGATGAATCTGATGCTCGATCCGGTGGTTGGCGCGGCCTTCAATGAGCACGGCCGCCAATGGATCGAAATGCTCGACGAAGAACCCGACGCTGGTCTCGGCAACGGCGGCTTGGGCCGTCTCGCGGCGTGTTTCCTCGACTCAATGGCGACCCTCAAACTGCCGGCGATTGGGTACGGGCTGCGCTACGAGCACGGCATCTTCCGCCAGAAATTTCGCAATGGCTGGCAGGAAGAGCGTCCGGACAATTGGCTCCGCCACCCCGATCCCTGGGAAGTTGTTCGTCCCAATGAGAGCGTCGAAGTGACGTTCGGCTGCTCGTTCGAGTTGCGCGACGGGACCCTTCGCTTGATCCAGCACCGACCGTCGACGCTCATCGGCGTTCCCTATGATCGCCCCGTCATCGGCTATGGCGGCAATACGATCAATACGTTGCGCCTGTGGAGTGGAACGGCCGCGCATGCTTTCGATTTTCAGCGTTTTAGCGGCGGCGATTTCGTGGCTTCGATCGCTGAAACGCTTGGCGCGGAATCGCTGACCCGCGTCCTCTATCCCGACGACCATACCCAACAAGGACGTACTCTGCGCCTGATGCAGGAATATTTCCTGGTCGCTTGCTCGCTCGCCGATCTCATTCGTCGGTTTCGCGAGAGGAATAGTGATTGGGAAACGCTTCCCGAAAAGGCGGCTATTCAGCTCAATGATACGCATCCGACCCTCGCGGTGCCGGAGCTGATGCGGATTCTACTCGATGAGGCCCATCTCGCCTGGGATGACGCTTGGGACATCACCCAGCGGACGCTTGCCTACACCAACCACACGCTGCTTCCCGAAGCGCTCGAGCGCTGGCCGGTGGAATGGCTCGACATTCTTATCCCGCGTCATCTTGAAATAATCTACGAGATCAATCGCCGCCTGATCGATTATGTCCACACGCGATTCCCTGGCGATGCCAAGCGAGCGGCGCGAATCAGCCTGATCGAAGAGGGCGAGGCGAAACTCGTTCGCATGGCCAACCTGGCGATCGTCGGCTCTCACAGCACGAACGGCGTCGCTGCGATCCACTCGGAGCTCTTGCGTACGACCACGGTCCGCGACCTTGCAGAATTATTCCCTGAACGCTTCAACAACAAGACCAACGGCGTCACGCCGAGACGCTGGCTCAAGCTCGCCAACCCTTCGCTCGCCGACACGATTTCGTCAGCGATTGGCGATTCCTGGATTACCGATCTCACGCAGTTGCAAAAGCTTCGGCCTTTCGCGGAGGATTCGCAATTTCGAGCCGCGTTTCATAAAGCGAACCGCGCAGCCAAGGCGCGCCTTGCCGACTGGCTCAACACCCATTCGGACCTGAGCGTTGATCCAGATACGATCTTCGATTGCCAGATCAAACGCATCCACGAATACAAACGGCAATTGCTCAACGCGTTGCGGATCGTCGTTCTCTACCAGCGTCTACGCGCGAATCCCAACCTGCCTATAATTCCACGGACGTTCATCTTCGCGGGCAAGGCGGCGCCTGCGTACCAGTTGGCGAAGGTAATCATTAAGTTCATCAACAATATCGCACGCACGCTCGACGCCGACCCCACAATTCGGGGCAAGCTGAAAGTGGTGTTTCTGCCGGAATACAATGTGTCGCTCGCCGAGCGCGTCATTCCCGCCGCCGACGTCTCGAACCAGATTTCTACTGCCGGCTATGAGGCGAGCGGCACGAGCAACATGAAGTTCATGATCAACGGGGCGCTCACGCTTGGAACGCGGGACGGAGCGACAATAGAAATGGCTCAGGAAGCCGGCGAGGACAATTTCTTCCTCTTCGGGCTGACCTCGGACGAAGTCGCCGGAAGTCGCAATTGGTATAATCCTCACTGGCACTATCAAAACGAGCCGGAGACGCGGGCGGCCATCGACCTCATCTTCTCCGACCATTTCAGCCCCGAGGAGCCTGGAATTTTCGAGCCGTTGCGAGGCGCGCTATTGACCCATGGCGACTACTACATGCACCTTGCCGACTTGCGGTCCTATCTTCAGGCTGACGAGCGACTGACCGAACTCTATAGAGCGCCGGACAATTGGGCGCGAAAGAGCATCCTTAACGTCGCCGGCTCGGGGAAGTTTTCCAGCGATCGCACAATATCGCAATATGCCTCCGAGATTTGGCGCGCGCACCCTTGTGCGGTGGAATAGGGCGTCGCGCGGCGTAAGAAGGGGAGGCTTGCGTGATGGTCAAGGAAAGGTCGGCGGCTGCAGAAGCGCGCCCTTTCTCGCCTCCGTGGGTCGAATGCCGAAATTGCGACGAAACAGCGTGCTGAAATGCGAGGAGCTGCTGAATCCATTGCGGAACGCAATCTCGGTCACAGACATTCCGGTTTGGTCGCGCGCGAGCTGTTCGTAGCTGCGATCGAGGCGACGCCGCCAAATCCAATCGGACGGCGTCATGTCACAAAGCTCGAAAAGATAATGCAATTGCCGCACCGAGATTTGATTGCTTCTAGCCACTTTTTCGAGGGTGAGCGACGGATCAGATAGATGCTCCTCGATCCAGGCTTTGATTGACAGCAGCCGCGCGTGGCGCGCGGCGCTCTCGCCAAGCGTGTGCCGTTCCGGCCCGCATTCCAGCGCCAATGCAAGTACGTCGATGAGCTCTTCTCCGATCTTCGCCCTCATCGCCTCATCAAGCGACTCGGCATTCGCCGCGACGTTTGAGCAGAACTCAGTCGCGATCCGCCCCATGCCGAAGTTAGCGCCGATCGAGGCGATCACGGGAGCGCGGCCGCTCGAAAATCGTTGCTCGAATGCATCTCTGGGCACTTCGACGTAGTAAGCCCGTACCTTGCCTTGACATTGCAGCGTGTACCGCTCCGTGGCGCAAAACACCGCGGCAGAGGCCGAATTGCTTAGCAGCGACCTTCCGGATTGTTCGACGTTGATGTGTCCCTGCTGGATGAGCTGGATATAGAAGCAATCCTTATCCAACTGGGCGATGTGTCGGTTTTGTCGCGTGATTTGTTGCTGTGAAAGCAGCGTGTCGGTTACGACGACATTGCCTAACCGAGCCTCGCGAATGAACCCTTCGTAGTCGTCGCGGCGCGCGGACGCCACGTCGACTTTGAGATAGACGTCACAGATCGCTTCCTGCCAAGCTGCGTAACGCCGATCCCGCGCGAATTTGGCCGTCGTGAAAACCTCGTCCACGGCGAACCCTCCCTTGAAACCTCCACCGCGCGGCGCCTCGTAATTATTATGTCTTTCCAGGCGCTTAAGGAGTCTGCATTCTTTCTCGGCGCATTGCAAGCCAATCGTTTTCCTGCGTTCTCAGGCAAATTCACTGCATTTTGACGCAAGACCGGACGATGCTCGACGCGTAAGCTGCCTTGCGAGTGACGTCGCATAACGAAGGGAGGAACGCGTGCGGCGATATCGGAGAGCGGATTTGCGCCATCAGAGCGCGTGACGGCCATGGACGCGCGCCGCGACCTGAAAACGACGCGAGCCGTGCGCGACGTTCGCTCGATCGACGACATCGCCGCGATCGAGAGGGCGCCCTACGACGAGAATGTACCCGCCCACAGCCTGTACGATCTCCTGGCGGCGACGGCGAAGAATCATCCTGATCGGCCTGCGCTGACAATACTCAGCGAACAGAGTTTCCCGGAGCCCGCGGCGTCGTTCACCCACGCCGGTCTGCGCGCGGAAGTGACCCGCGCGGCCAACCTGTTTGGCGCGCTCGAGGCGGGGGCAGGCGTGACCGCCATACTTTGTCCGACCCTGCCGGAGGTTCCGGCAGCGCTGTTAGGCGCGCAAGTGGCGGGCGTAGCCAGCGCGATCAACTACTTGCTCAATGTTGACGCCATCGCCGATCTTTTGGTCGCGCAAAACGCCTCGACGCTCGTCGTTCCAGGCTTCGACCGCGATCCCGCCATCGCCGCCAAAGTCGCGCCTGTGTTGGCGCGCGCACGCATCGCCACGGTGTTGCATATCGGCGAAGCCGCGCCAGTCGAGACGAGCCGGTCCTATGTGGAGGCGCTGCAGCCGCATCGCCGCGATGACTTGAACGCGTCATCGCCCCAGCGGCGGACGCAAGTTTGCGCCCTCTTTCATACGGGCGGGACGACAGGGCGCCCCAAGCTCGTCCGTCTCACCCATGGCAACCAAATCCATGCGGCTTGGGCCTTCGCGCAAGTGCATGGCCTCAGCGAAACCGACATCGTCATCAACGGCTTTCCACTTTTTCATGTCGGCGGCACGATGACGACCGGTTTGTCCGTGCTGGCGGCTGGCGGTCATGTTGTAATTCCCTCGCCCTATGGGCTGCGCAGGCCGGAAGTCATCCAG
>JASLHV010000311.1 GCA_030153205.1 Roseiarcus sp.
CTTCTGTCGCCGTCAGCGCGGTTTCCTTGCCGTTCTGGACGCGTGTGACAACGAACTTACGTTCGACGTCCGACGAGGGAGCCTTGATCTGGCGAAGTCTGAGCAGGCGGAGTGCGCGCGCAGACTCGGCGCTAATTTCGATATCTTTCAGGCGCTGTTGCGTATCGAGCAACTCCGCGATGATCTGCTTCTTGAATGCGGCCTCGGTGTCCTGAATCTTTATGTCAAGTTCCCCGGCGTCCATACGCAGCCGCGCGACCTCAGCTTGAAGCTTTAGTATATCGCTCTGCCGACTGAACTCCTCGAGTTTCAATTGCATCACGGAGTTCGTTAGACCAAGACCCTGCTTTATAAGTCCGCTGTATTGGTCCTCTCCTTTCCTGATAAACTCTACCTGTTGTTCCGTGATCGGTATTTGACTCTCGACCGCTTGAATTTCATCGGTAAGCCTTGGCTTTTGGGAGCGCATTTGATCGAGCTGCGCCTTCATAACAGCCGCTTGAGTTTCGAACGCCTCCGTCTCCGCAGCAACGACGTCCGCGACGTCGCGTTGTTGAGTGACATCCGGAAACGTGGGGGGAGTAAATTTCTGCGCCCCGTCCCGTTGGGCCTCGAGACGCGATCGGCGTACAAGCAACGTGAGGTTTTGTAGATTGAGTTGTCTAACGCGCTCGTCAGCCAATAAAAATTCCGACGCAGCGTTTCCCTGCATCGTGTCTGCGTGGCCATAGCCGCCCGCGGCGGCGATGGCGCTTTTCACGGTGCCCCCATACCGGAACGGATAGGATCCAGATGTTCGGACATCGCCGAAAATATAGATCGGACGAAGCTCGGCAATTCGGACATTCACGGCCGGCTTGACCAAGATACCGTCGGCCAATCGATCGGCGATTGCCTTTTCGCATTCGAGAAGGGTCATATTCGTGACGACGATCGCCCCCACAAACGGCAAACTCACCGAGCCTTCGCCATTGATGAGGAGGTCGCCAGACAGTTCTGGCTGTCCAAACACCGTAACAACGATGCGATCCCCCGACGCGAGCTTTGTTTCCTCGGGGCTCGCGATGGTGTCCGCGAATGCAGGCGACGAAAATACGATTAGCGCGGCGCTAAGCGTCCTCCACAGCAATCGCCGGAGGGAGGCGACTAACCAGGAGCCGGAAAGCTTAATGCTCATCTTTGCGAACTCCGTCATCGGCCTGTACCTGATGTCGTTTGAAGCGGCATTAGCTTGAATATACCAGAGCCGTTGAGAGACTGGGCAAAATAGAGAGATAGTTCTCGGTTGGTCGCGATTACGATTTGTGATTACCTCCCACGAAAGGCGTGAGACAGTTTGCCAATCGCGAACGCGGCCCCTACTACTTTTAGCCAATTCGAAGCTCAGGCGAGCAATATACGTTCAGAGCGACGAGTTTCTGGGTTATACAGGACATGGCGCCGCGCTCGGCGGTTCGGAGAGGCGAATTGGAAATCATATGACCTTCGTTAGTCATGACGCCCGGGTGAACATTCTCGGCGTGCCGGTCAGCGCCATCAGTTTGGATGAGGCCGCGGCGACCATCGAGCGCTGGATCAAGGAGGATGCTAAACATTATGTCTGCGTTACGGGCGCGCACGGCGTGATGGAAAGTCGCCGCGACGAAAAACTTCGCTCCATCTTCGCAAATGCGGGATTGGTTACGCCCGATGGCATGCCACTTGTCTGGCTGGCCAGACTTTTCGGAGAAACGCGGACGACGAGAGTTTATGGCCCGGACTTAATGCGACTCATGACGTCTATATCCAGCATGCGCGGGTATCGGCAATTCTACTATGGCGGCGGCGACGGCGTTGCGGAAAAGCTTAGGCAAGTCTTGGTCAGCGTTTACCCAAACTTGCAATGCGCTGGGACATTATGCCCGCCTTTCCGGGCGCTGACGAAAGAGGAGGATGAGGCGATTATCGATCAAATCAATGCGGCAAAGCCTGACATTGTCTGGGTTGGCCTGAGCACGCCCAAACAGGAGTTGTGGATGGCGACCCACCGTGACGCTATCGATGCGCCAGTCTTGATAGGCGTCGGCGCCGCTTTCGATTTCTTGGCTAGAATCAAACGACAAGCCCCACGGTGGATGCAGCGAAGCGGACTTGAATGGGCGTTCAGATTGTGCACGGAGCCTCGACGGCTATGGCGGCGATATGCTTATATCGTTCCTGGCTTCTTAATCCTTGCCATCGGTTTGGTTGCGGCCCGCGCAATTCGCCTTCAAGTAAGGTGAGGAAAAAGCCGGGCTGGACTGCGCCAAGCTGTTAAAGCCGATCCGTTCTAACGCAACCGCCAGAGGCGGCGCTAGCCTGGGTTCTCGCCGGTATCACGTGGATGTTAGATTCCTCTGCAGCAAGATCCGTCTTAGATGGAGAAATGCGATCATCCGGGTTCCTTGCCAAATCGGTTAGTCCGCTACGAGGAAATCTCGGCGGGCACCTGATTGCGCTCGCCGACCAAGCGGTAGTCAGTTGCGCGAGCTTCCTCGCCATGATTGCGGTCAGCCGCTGGGTAGATCCGAGCCAACTCGGAATATATTCTATCGCTACCTCAATAGTGGTAATCCTTCTGGGCGTGCAGGCTGGGCTCATTTCATTACCCTATACTATTCAACAACATAGCGCTCTGGGCACGGCAAGTGAGCGGGCAGGGAGCGCCTTAGCGCAAAGCGGAGCGCTTGCCGGGGTCAGCGCGTTATTAATTGCTGGCGTCGCGCTGACGGAAAATGGAAGCACCGGGAATTCTGGACTCGCGCAAGTTCTTTGGGTTTTAGCTTTCGCTTCGCCGTTCTTGTTACTCCGGGAATTCGTTCGACAGTTCTCCTTCGCGCGTCTTCGCATGGTCGAGGCCTTCGCCTTAGACGCGGCGGTAGCGATTATTCAACTTGCGACGCTCATTTGTCTCGGACCTCTCGGCGGAATATCGCCGGCTACGGCGTGTGCGGCGCTAGGCGGGGCCTGCGCAATCATTGGCGCGCCGTGGCTGTATTTCGCGCGCGGGCAGTTCGAGATTAACCGAACGGCGCCAAGCATCGCAAAGCAGGGTTGGGAACTGGCGAAGTGGCTTTTCGCGGCGCAAATTACAGCGCTGCTCCAGCGCTATGTAACGTATTGGCTGCTCGCCATCGTTGCGGGATCTGCCGCCACAGGCGTCTTTGCGGCATGTATGAGTATCGTAACTTTCGTCAATCCTTTGATCATTGGGCTCAGCAATCTGTTCATGCCAAAGGCCGTCTTGGCATTCACAACAGGCGGCGCGAGGCCCTTGATGCGCCAGATCCTTCGAGACTCGCTTGCGCTCGGAGCGGTGATGATTCCTCTGAGCGCGATAATCGCACTAAACGGCGAGCAAATCATGAGGCTCTTGTACCACGGGGCGGATTATCAGGGTCATGGCTCTACCGTGGCGCTTCTTGTTTTGGCATGGCTGTTGTTTGCGTCCGGAGTTCCGGCCGCAATAGGCTTGGCCAGTATAGAGCGCCCTCACGTGATTGTGTGGGCGGGCCTATTTGGCGTCGCTGTTACCGTCGGCCTCGTGCCTAAGTTCGTCGGTGCATGGGGCCTGAGTGGAGCCGCTTGGGCAGTATTGGCCGGTAGCGCGGCGGAAGCCGCCGTGCGGTGGATTGGTTTCTCAGTTGAATGGTCAAAACGGGTCAAGGAGCCGCGGGCTTTGATCGATCTCGTAGCGGGGCAGGACGAAGACGCCTCGGCGTCTATAACCCGATAAAACGTAGACTCCAGCCACAAGAGCGCCTTCAAATGTCGCCCGGCTCAAAGCTGTCGTTAACCGAGTTCGGTTCGGCTGGTCTTTCAAATTATGGGCGAGGATTACCTCTTAGTTTCGACTATAAATGACGTCGAAGCGTATTACCCTTTGTCTTGCCTAGGCTGTGAAAAGCGAACTCGCGGTGAACGCAGAATTCGAGAGAAGGTTTCCTCGCGCGAATTCGGACTCGGCTTTCGAACGTCGGCCAAATCTAACCGTTGGTGAGTTGAAGATGCGCAGTGAAACACTTTCGATTCACGGCGGCTTTGTCTCAGACCCGACGACCAAGGCGGTTGTTACCCCGATCTATCAAACGGTCGCTTACGCCTTCGACAGCGCGGATCACGGCGCGGCTCTATTTAATTTGGAGGCGGAAGGATTCCGATATAGCCGCATCAGCAATCCGACCGTCGAGATTTTGGAGCGACGTGTCGCCGCGCTCGAAGGCGGCGTCGCTGCAATTGCGGTCGCCTCGGGTCAGGCGGCGCTAAATTACGCCTTTTTAACCCTTGCCGATTGCGGCGGGAACATCGTCGCGCCGCCCCAGCTTTATGGCACGACCCACACCTTGCTCGCCCATAACTTGCGTCGCCAAGGAATTGAAGCGCGCTTCGCCGTCGACGACGGTGTAGACTCTATCGAGAGCCTCATCGACGAGAGAACTCGTGCTGTTTTCTGCGAAAGTATCGGCAATCCGGCCGGTAATATCTGCGATATCGAGGCGTTCGCAAAGGTCGCGCATAAGCATGGCGTACCGCTGATCGTCGACAACACGGTGGCTACGCCAATTCTCCTCAAACCAATCGAATACGGAGCGGACATCGTCGTCCATTCGCTCACTAAGTTTATGGGCGGCCACGGCGCCGTAATGGGCGGCGCGATCGTGGATAGCGGCGCATTCGATTGGGCCGGCCGCGCCGATCGGTTTCCGATGTTCAGCGAGCCAGACGAATCCTACCACGGACTCGTCTATGCCGAGCGGTTTGGTCGCGAGGCGTTCATCATGCGCTGCCGTAGCGTGTACCAGCGTACGACGGGCGCGGTACTCGCGCCGCTTAGCGCGTTTCTTCTGCTGCAGGGGATCGAGACGGTGGCATTGCGCATGGAGCGCCATGTCGAAAATGCCCGAAAAGTCGCGGAGTTCCTGCGCGACGATGCTCGCGTCGCCTGGGTCAACTATGCCGGCTTCGTCGAAAGCCCTTACCATGCACTGGCGCAAAAATATCTCAAAGGGCGCGCGTCTCCGCTTTTAACCTTCGGGCTGAACGGCGGCATTGAAGCCGGCAAAGGTTTTTACGATGCGATGAAGCTGATCAAGCGTCTGGTCAATATAGGCGACGCAAAATCGCTGGCATGTCATCCAGCTTCGACCACTCATCGCCAGATGACGCCCGAAGAACAAGCTGGGGCCGGCGTCCGGCCCGAGATGATCCGCATGAGCGTCGGCATCGAACATATCGACGACATTCTCGAGGACCTCGATCAAGCGCTGGCGACCGGCGAATTAGGTCTGCGGTCCGTTCTAGCAGCAGAATAGGTCGTGCGATGCCGGTGACGATCGAAAGGCCAAGTCTATATTCCGAGGGGCCGATCAGCGACCTCCGCGAACGCCGCCACCGTCGTGGAATCGCCAGCCATCGCTGGCGACGCATCACGATCGGCTTGGTCAATAACATGCCCGACGCCGCGATCGCCGCGACCGAGCGTCAGTTCACCAATGTACTTGATGCGGCATCGAACGAAATTGACATTCATCTCAAGTTTTACACGTTGCCACAGGTTCCGCGCTCCAAAGAGGCGCAAGCGCTTTTGGAGAAGTTTTACAGCGACGCAACAGCGCTCCACGGAGAGAACCTCGACGCTCTGATAATTACCGGCGCACAGCCGATCGCTGAAAATCTCACTCACGAGCCGTATTGGCAGGCCTTGAGCAACCTTATCGACTGGGCTGAGACAAATACAATTTCCACGATTCTATCGTGTCTTTCCGCGCATGCCGGCGTACTTCACTTCAGTGGGATTCGTCGCCATCGACTAGCGAGAAAATGCTCCGGAGTATTTACCTTCGGGGTGGCGAACGACCACAGACTGACGCAAGGCGCAAGCGACGAGTGGGTGATGCCTCAATCTCGCTATAACGAACTCGATGGGGCAGAGCTTGCGAGTCACGGCTATACGATCCTCTCGAGATCGCCGACTGTTGGCGTCGACACGTTTGTCAAGCAGATGCGTAGTTTGATCGTCTTTTTGCACGGCCACCCTGAATACGATCACGATACTTTGGCGCGTGAGTACCGGCGAGATATGAGCCGCTATCTCGCCGGTGATCTCTCCGTGATGCCTCGGATTCCTGAAGGTTATTTCTCGAACGACGCTGAACAGGCTTTGAAAGAATTTTGTTTGCTAGCGGAGGCCGAAAGAGCGACGGAGACCATGGCTCGCTATCCGGAGATCACATTCGGGGAAGCGACCAGGACGCCATGGAGCGCCTCCACGAATCTTCTTTACCGAAACTGGCTCGCTCTAATTGGCGAACGAAAAACAGAGGCTGGCAGCACAATTGCGCCCGTCGCCAGCTACGGAATTTGAATGGACCATCCCAATAACTTCTCCGCTGAGGAGAATTTTCGGCAAAGAAACGCAGTGTCTCATCGGGCGCCGCGTTTTCTCTTTTGTATTTTTCATCCGAATTCGAGCGCTTCCGCCCGAGTGCGGGGTTCTTTCCTTGTTATGATGGTGTTGCTCTTTTTTGGCGCTACCGACGCACGCCCGCAAATGCAAGGTCTGACGCCATCCGGTCCGATCACGCTCGTTGGCAAGAACGGCGCTTTGATCACCGGAATGAGAGTGACCTCGACGACCGGCAACTGCATTTCGATCGAGAATTCTTCGAATATCGTGATTGAGAGATCAGAAATAGGACCATGCGGCGATCCGACCGCCGACGATATGGGCAACGGAATATTTATAAGTGGCAGCCAAAAGATAGAGGTTTCCGACAATTACATACATGTCGATAACCCGACCTTGGTCTGCTGCGATAAACGAGACAACGTACTTGTGGAAGGTAGCTCGAATGTGGCAATTCAAGGCAACGTGATAGCTTACGGCGAGACTAACATCGAGATCAATGAAATGCCGAGCGACCACGTCTCCGTGATTGGTAATTTTCTCCTCAATCCGCGCGGGCCGTTTCCTCGAGGACAAAACGTTCAGTCGTGGGGTTCCGCGGAATATGGTCCGAACACGAAAATCGCGATTTCAGAAAACTACGCGCTGAGCAGTTTCTCAGAAAAAGGGTTCTCCTATGCGGAGAATCAAGAAGACTCCATTAGTTTTGGCTTCACATCCGATTCATCGGCGATAGGGAACTATGTGGTGGGCGGACATAGTCCGACGGGATGTGGTCTAATCGCAGATCAGCAAGCGAGCGGAATCCAGTTTCTGGGCAACATTCTGTCCGACACCGGGCAATGTGGGGTTGGCATCGCCAGTGGCGTCGGGCATACGATAGTCGGCAACAAAATTCTCAATGAAAGGCCGGTTCCGGGTGCGGGCAACACTGCCCTCTACGTTTGGAATCAGTACAAAGGCGCTGATTGCGGCCAAATTGCAATCGCCAAAAACGTAGCGGACGAATTGAAAATAGACGGCGCAACGCATTCCGGATATTGGGATGGCGGAGGCTGCGGCAACGTTGCACTCAACGATAATGTCTGGAATGTCGCGGCTTATGAGCAACTTCATCCTCTGTCTGTGACCAACCCTCCGCCGACAATACCAGTGCGGCCGAAGAGCTGCGTAACTGTATCTCCCTATACTACTAATGCTTCGCTTCCATCATGCGGCACGATGCGGAAGCAGCCGTCTAATACGGCTTCGCCATGAGCGGCTTTCTCAAGACCGGCTTTTGTGTTGATTTGACAGCTCTGAACGCGAAACAAGCACGCCCACCGACCATGGCAAGCCGCCTACTTGTTCAGGTTGACCGTCGGGCTTTTGGAAGAGATTAGAGACGAAGGATAGGACCATGTGGAAGGCGATCAAGAGGAAACTGTTTGTTGGCCGCAACGTCACCGTTGGAGAAAATTTTCACATGGGCGTGTTATCCTGGATATCCGCTAGTGAAAAGCTGACCATTGGCCGCGACGTACTCATCGGGAAATTTTGCACCATTCAGTGCAACGGTTATATCGGCGATGGCGTGATGATCGCGAACAATGTCGGCATCATCGGAAGGATAGATCACGATTTCAGCGAAATCGGCGTTCTCGTCAGCAATGGCCGACATATTTCGAAGACCGCCGCCATCAACCATGACCAGCGGAGCTGGGTGGAAATTGAAGGTGACACCTGGATCGGATACGGCGCTGTGATTTTGAGCGGGGTGAAAATTGGGCGAGGCGCGTTAATCGCGGCAGGTTCAGTCGTCATCAACAACGTAGCGCCATATGACGTCGTGCTGGGTAACCCAGCAAAGCCAATCAGTCGGCGCTTTACCAATGAGCAAATAAAAAGGCACGAGGCGGCGTTGAACGCCAGCAATCCAGGTCAACGCCTTCGCAATCCAGAGCAGGTCGAGCCGGTGACTTAAACAAAGCCAACTCGATGCGTAGACTGCTTTTCAGACTGTTCATACAGGGCAATAAATTCCCCCACAGAGGTGGGAAACACTGCGCCTGGCGACGAAAGCGGATCGACGCCCACGTGATCTTCGAGTCGAGCAACGAGGATGGCGTAACAAAGAGAGTCTAAACCTGTCTCAAACAACGATAGGTCGTCCGTCAACGGTGGCGAGATTTTGCCTTTCTCTGCTGCGACCTTCTGCATCTCCGAAATAATGAGTGCCCTGAGCGACATTAGCGACTTTCCTCTGTGGAACGCGACGATTATAGGCAAAACAATACAGATCATCCTATTCAATTAAAATGACGCAAAGGTATCGCCGGAAATTTGCGGTAAGCTCGTCAAGCGCCGCGATCTAGGCCCTTTAGGGGACAAAACAAGAACAGATTTGTTAAAAATGTGAACGCTGTGCGGCGATTTTTCGGCCAAAGTGGGAAATGTTGATTGTATTTAGTTACAATTAAGGCTTATTTGTAGCTGTGCAAGCGGCAGGTGAGAGTATGCGTAACACGTATTTGACCATCCTCGCAGAGCCGAACATTCTATTCCGGGAGGGGCTAGCCCGGATTCTCCGATCATCTCGCTTCCGGATCATATGTTCGGCGGCTAGATATGAGGAGGCGTTAGTTGACGCGCCGAGCCTAGAAAATTTACTGCTTGTTATCGGCGCTGGCGACGACACATCTGAGCAGATTCGGGCGTTCAAACAGAAATACAGATCCGCGCGCGCAACTGTCGTAGCTGGCGCGTATCGACGTTCCGAAGTTGTGTCTGCATTCAAAGCTGGAGCCAACGCGTATTTCATTCAAGAAACAACCTGCGAGGCGTTCATAAAGTCTCTTGAACTTGTTATGCTAGGCGAAACATTGATGCCGGCTGAAATACTTCAGCTCGTATTGGACAATGCGGATCACAGCAGTCAACCTGAGCGAGAAACTTCCGTTCTTTTGCCCATCAATCGCGCAGTTACCCCCGGTCTGTCGCAGCAAGAGAGACGCATTTTGAATTGTCTTGTCGAAGGCGACTCCAACAAGCTGATCGCTCGCAAAATCGACATCGCAGAGGCCACGGTAAAAGTTCACGTGAAAGCCATTCTTCGTAAGATCCAGGTGCACAATCGTACTCAAGCGGCAATTTGGGCTATGCAACACACACCGGACAGCGAGTTTGCCGAAGCTTCGGATGGCAAATTGGCTTTCGTCCACGCGGTGTCAGACCACAAGTTCAATGGCAACGGTAGGCCGGCCTAACCGGTTGAATTTTGGGCGGCCTCGCTAACGAGAACAAAAGGGAGCCCCAGTGTAGGTACGGGCAAAACTTCACTGAAAACCCCTTTCGGGCGTTACGAACATTAGAATAGCTTCGCCAATTGTTAGCTTCCGAATTTTGTCCAGCTCGGTCGCCGGAGCAAGAAAGCTGAGATTTTCGCCGCTGCAAGGATTTGTCTTGCACGAAGAGGCCGGCGCTCTGCTGCTTATCGCAGCGGCATCTGTGTCGACGGCCGCTGGTTTGTCACCAGTTTGAAAATAACGGAAACTGCGCATCTTACTGATCCACTTGGCGTACGAGGGGTTCTGGATGGGTACGTCATCCAACTCGTATGTTCATCTTGCTCGCGCAAAGATTAATAAATGACTGCGCCTCAAACGGGCGGCGCGACAAACAATCCGCTCACGACTTTGTGGATTGTGCTCGCGACCGAACGGCCGATCGCGTTACCAGAAAATAGAGGCGCGACGATTTGAGATAAGCCGGCGTTTAACTGATTGTAACGCGCCGAATAGAGCGCTGCTACGCTGAGCGACCAACCTCGTTACGATTTCGCCGCCAAACGAACTTAGAAAGCGAGCCGTTCCCTTGCTCGTAACGCCATCAAGGTCGAACATCAAACCTTCAGCATGCGCCAGTTTGATTGCAGACCAAATCAAAAGGCTTACCGATCCACTATCAGCAGCGTTGGGCGTTCTTGTCGACAACAGGTAATACAGCACTCCGTGACCCCAAACTAAAAAAACCATGGCGGCTGGCTCGCCATCTGTTCGTTGTGCACAGAGCAACTTTCCGCAATTCCTTTGACGGCACTCAGCAAAAAGCCGAGGAAACGCATCAAAGCTTTCCAGGCTAGGCCGTTGCGTTAGCGCGAGATTTTTCAAGTAGAATCGAATAAAGTCGTTCGGGTCGTCAAGTGTCTGAATTACGTTTCGACCCTCTGCGCGTCGGATGTGCTGTCTGGTCTTGTGGTGCATTCCATTCCAAATAGATTCGAGACTTTTTCTACAGTCGATCATGAAGGTGTATTGCGGCGTGATGCGGAACCCGCACTCCTGAAATGCCAGCCCATAACAATCCGATAATGGCAGATGTTGCCGGAAATGGTGATGTGTTGGGAGTTGGGCCACTAAGTCGCTGATAATTTTCTTCTCACGAATGAATCGGTTTTGCGCCCCACCTCGACCGTCGATTGCGACGGGACCGAGCAAGTGAGTGAACGGCGGCATTCCTAGTATCGTAAACGGCCCCGCCTTTCTTGAATCGAAGGGAAGCCATCCCACAACCTCACCGTCTTTTTCTACCGTCGCCTCGCCCAAACTTGCGCCAGCTACCGCATTGAGCCACCAACGCTCATGAAAAATTGTCGGCGCTGGAGGATATTGCTTGTACGGGCTCCCAAGGCCGGTGACGTCGAGAGCCACAGCCTTGGAACCACTGACTGATAACTCTCGCGGGACGCTCAATTACTTTCCGCTCACTGACGATGCGCCAGACGATACAGTATTACCATTTTGTATAGTTTGTGCAATTCCACGACCAGCCGATCGTTTGCGGGGACGAAAAAGCCGGCGATCATCCGTGCGATCCACGTCGCGTATCGGTGTGTGCTGTGAAGCTGTGGGGTCCATCAGCGGTAATCCAGTTGGGCTTCCTTCTCAAGCAGATCTGGGCGCGGAACATTTAAAGCACAAAGCGAGCGCAGCAGGCGCCATTCAATCGGCGCCAGAGACCGACCAAAGTCAGCATCCAGGATACCGGCGTATCTCGCGGCAATTGTACTACAAAAAAGGTCGCCCTTAGTCCATCGCTACTTGCGCGATGAAGTTGATCAAGGTGGTAGCCGGCGATTTTCGACCTCATCAGGCTTGTGCAAACCACGCTCCAACAATGCGACTATTCCCCTCTGCGCGGCGGGCGCTGTATGGACGCGAAACATACATCCCACTCGGGCGCAATTTCTGTGTCGGGAGGCAGGCTTGCGATACGATGGCCCGTTTGTCGAAGAAGCCGGCGGGGCCGGTTTTATGCCGGCGGACCGTAAGAGCGGCTGGATCGCAGCAGCGCCTTTAACATCGGCGCGGTCGCGGTGTTTCGCCTTGGGCCATTTGCATCTTTGCGCGAAAGCGATCGACGGCGTCGCCAAATGCGGATGCGTGAAGTCGTCGGCAAGCTTTCAGGCGGCAACCAACAGCGCGTGTTGCTTGGCGCGCGCTCGATTTCCGTCCTCGCGTGTTGATGCTCAGCGATTTCACGGGTGGGCTGAGGTAAAGGCGAAAGCCGACATCCCCACGCTCGTGTAGCGCCTCCCTGACGAGGGCATGGCGATCGTGCTGACCTCTTAGGACCTCGCCGAGATTCTGGAAGTCGCCGGTCGCGTTCTGTGCATGCGACGCGGCCGTGTTATAGCGGATTTTCCGAGTTCAGAACTAGACGAAATGCGGCTGTTCGGCCTTTTTACTGCCGAGACAAATTGACTGCCTGTCGTAAGATGAGGCGATTGCCGTGCGATCTCGTTTTAAGGAGGACGAGATAGACTATGCTCACATTGCGCGCTTGCAGCGCCTTGGCGCGTCGCGAAAGGAAGATATTAAATTGGCGGAGCGGCCATCGAGCAATCTATGTCGCAGAAGGGCGGGGCTAAAGAGGCGCTAGCAGAAGTGAGCAAGAACTTCGTTTGCTGGCGGAGACAATTCCGACATTGGTGTGGAGACTTGGGGCAGAACTTCGAACGCGAACCTGAGCCAGGTCGGACTTTCGCTTTCTATGTATTCTGCTCAAGAGGTGCTGGTCTCGTAACGGCCAATACCAGTCATTCCGCGGCAGTCCGGCGCGTAGCTACCACCCTTAGTTTGCGGCTCCTCTATCTACTATCGCCGTTCGCATAACGGGCCATCGTACCCAGGCGCTGCAAGGCGTTTCGTCAAAACGTCGGCTGTCGCGTTCCGTCACGGCAAGTTCATGCCAAACGATGGCCGACAAGAGCAATTTCTCACGCTCGACTACGGAATGAGAAGTCTGAGCCGCATCAACGCACTCAGTTGCGCGCTGAAGATATTCGCCGTAGGTCATGATTCGTCCAACGAGAGATAGAACCAAATTGCCCCGATTCGAGAACGCCTAACTCGCTATCGTTTGATGCTAGCGCGATTCGGAGAAATCTTGCTGTAATATTTGAAACAGAAATTAGGGCTACGGCAGAAGAGAGCCGTTGACGAATCGATTGCGCTCTTCATACAGAAATCCGTCGCATTGGATACGATTCGGCCCCGGTATTTTATTCTGACTGAGCTTTGTTCGCATTGGCCGTCAACACTGGGTTTTTCGA
>JASLHV010000370.1 GCA_030153205.1 Roseiarcus sp.
CTCCGCGCGGCTAACTTACTTGATCTTGGTTTCTTTGAATTCGACGTGCTTGCGCGCGACCGGATCGTATTTCTTGAACGTGAACTTCTCCGTCTTGGTGCGGGCGTTCTTCTTGGTCACGTAATAAAAACCCGTGTCGGCGGTCGACAACAGTTTGATTTTGATCGAGGCGGCCTTGGCCATGGTCTGACTTCCACAATAAGGACGCCGCCGGGGATCGCCCGACGGCGGAATTTGCGGGCACTTTAGTCAGCCAAGGCCGGAAGTCAAGAAAATCGCGCATGTCCGTCTGGATTGGCTGGAGACGGCCAGCGCGCCGCAGCCGGTAAAAGCGGCGCTGTCGCAAATCCATCATATGGCTTCGCCAAGGTCCAAAACGACGGGGCGGCCAAGGAGGTGGCCCAAATCAAAGGAAAAGAGCATGGGCGCGGAAAAGAAACACCCCCAGGCAGCGCTGCATCGGCGCGTTCACGCCGAACTCGTCGACAGCCTGGACGAAGAGATGGAGATGGAGATCGACGACGCCCGTCTCGCCGCTCTGCTCGACGATGTCATCGATCATCCCGAACATGAGACGCTCGAGCGCAAATTTTATTTCCATGAACTGCTGCGCCTCCAGATGGAGCTGGTGAAACTGCAGAGCTGGATCGTTCACAAGAAGCTGAAAGTCGTCGTCCTTTTCGAGGGACGCGACTCGGCGGGCAAGGGCGGCGTCATCAAGCGGATCACGCAGCGTCTCAACCCCCGCATCTGCCGCGTCGCGGCGCTTCCGGCTCCCTCCGAGCGCGAGCGTAACCAATGGTATTTCCAACGCTACGTCGCCCATTTGCCGACCGCCGGCGAGATGGTCCTGTTCGATCGGAGCTGGTACAACCGCGCCGGCGTCGAACGTGTGATGGGTTTCTGCGGTCAGGAAGAATACGAGGAATTCTTCCACTCCACGCCCGAGTTCGAGCGCATGCTTGTCCGCGCCGGGATCATTCTGATCAAATATTGGTTCTCGATCACCGACGACGAGCAGCACCTGCGTTTCATGATGCGCATCCACGATCCCCTGAAACAGTGGAAATTGAGCCCGATGGACCTCCAGTCCCGCAGCCGCTGGGAGCTATACACCAAGGCCAAGGAAATGATGCTGGAGAAAACTCATATTCCCGAAGCGCCGTGGTGGCTCGTCGAGGCGGTCGACAAGAAGCGGGCCCGCCTCAATTGCATCGCTCACCTGCTCAATCAGATCCCCTATGAGGAAGTGCCATATGAAGAACCGGCTCTGCCGGAGCGGGTGCACAATCCGAACTACCTACGCGGGCCGATCCCCAAAGAGATGTACGTGCCGGATCTTTACGCCGACAAGGTGGTGAAGGCCTGAGGCGCGATCAAGGCGTTTCGCTAAGGCGTCGACTTGCGGGCCCGCGCGGGGACCGTGGCCGCCGCATGCCTGGGCGAGGTCGCGATCACCGCGCCCTCGATATAGCCGCCGAAGGTGACATGCAGTCCGCTTCCCGGGAGGTCGAATCCTTTTCCCGTTTCGCTCGGCGTCTCGGCGGAGGATTTGTCCGGCGCCTTATGAAGCGTCGGAAGCTCGGCGGCCGGCGCCCGGGCCGCCGCAGCCAAGAGAGCCGCCAAGGCGAAAAATGCGATGGTCGATCGCGTCACCGGCGAGGCCCCTTTGTAGCGCGCGATTGGCGCGCCCGGAGAGGTTCGAACTCCCAACCCTCGGTTCCGAAGACCGATGCTCTATCCAATTGAGCTACGGGCGCATCCGGGTTTCGCATAGCACGCGGCGTTGAAGTCGCAAAACCGAGGTTTCTGGCGGCGCGAGGCCGTCGCGGCATTGATTTCGGGATTGGCCGCGTAGCATGTTACAGCCGAACAAATCGCCTCACGGCCACATCGGGGCGGTTCTCAGGAGGAAGCATCATGAGCGGCAAGAACGGCGCGTCCACCCCGACCAAAAAGGGCAAAGACGCCAAGCGCCGTCTGCGCTCCACGCTGTGGTTTGACAATCCCGACAATCCTGGGATGACCGCGCTTTATATCGAGCGCTATCTGAATTTTGGCCTCACCGCGGCGGAGTTGCGCTCCGGCAAACCAATCATCGGCATCGCCCAGACCGGCTCGGACCTTTCGCCCTGCAATCGTCATCACCTGGAGCTCGCCAAAAGAGTGCGCGAGGGTATTGCGGCGGCCGGCGGCATTCCGTTCGAATTCCCGGTTCACCCGATCCAGGAGACCGGCAAACGGCCGACTGCCGCGCTCGATCGCAATCTGGCCTATCTTGGCCTCGTTGAGACGCTCTATGGCTATTTCATCGACGGCGTCGTGCTGACGACCGGCTGCGACAAGACCACGCCGGCCTGCATCATGGCGGCGGCGACGGTCAACCTGCCGGCGATCGTGCTTTCCGGCGGCCCGATGCTCAACGGCTGGCACAATGGCGAACGCACAGGCTCAGGGACGATTGTCTGGAAAGCCCGTGAAGAGCTCGCCGCCGGCAAGATCGACTACGAGGAATTCATGGCGCTGGTGACGTCGTCAGCCCCCTCCGTCGGCCATTGCAACACGATGGGCACGGCCTCGACGATGAATGCGCTCGCCGAGTCGCTCGGCATGAGTCTGCCCGGCTGCGCTGCGATCCCCGCGCCTTATCGCGAGCGCGGCCAGATTGCGTACGAGACCGGCAAGCGCATCGTCGACATGGTATGGGAGGACTTGAAGCCGTCCGACATTCTCACGCGCGAAGCCTTCGAGAATACGATCGTGGTCAATAGCGCGATCGGCGGCTCGACCAATGCGACGATCCATATCAACGCCATCGCGCGCCACATCGGCGTCAGGCTCGATATGGAGGATTGGGAAAGCGTCGGCCACAAAGTGCCGCTTCTCGTCAATCTCCAGCCCGCCGGCAAATATCTGGGCGAAGAATTCCACCGCGCCGGCGGCGTGCCGGCCGTCGTCAACGAATTGATGAAGAAGAAGCTGATTCACAAGGACGCTTTGACTGTGAACGGCAGGCCGATCGGCGAAAATTGCAAGGGCAAGGAAAGCGGCGACCACGACGTCATCTTCCCGATCGAAGCGCCGATGATGAAGGACGCCGGCTTCATCGTCCTTCGCGGCAATCTCTTCGACAGCGCCATCATGAAGACCAGCGTGATCGGCGAGGAGTTCCGGAATCGGTATTTGTCGAATCCGAAGGATCCTGAGGCTTTTGAAGGCCGCGCGATCGTCTTCGACGGCCCGGAGGACTATCACCATCGCATCGACGATCCCAAGCTGAAGATCGACGAGCATTGCATGCTCTTCATCCGCGGCACCGGGCCGATCGGCTATCCCGGCGGCGCGGAAGTCGTGAATATGCAGCCGCCGGCGGCATTGATCAAAAAGGGCGTGACGGCGCTGCCCTGCATCGGCGACGGGCGTCAGTCCGGTACTTCGGGCTCGCCGTCGATCCTCAACGCCGCGCCCGAGGCGGCGGTGGGCGGCGGCCTTGCGCTATTGCGCACCGGCGATCGCGTGCGCATCGATCTCAACAAGCGCACCGCGAATATTCTGATCTCGGAGGAAGAGCTCAACGCCCGCCGCGCCGATTATCAGAAACACGGCTATTCCTATCCCGCGAGCCAGACGCCGTGGCAGGAAATTCAGCGCAATATCGTCGATCAGTTCGATCAGGGCATGGTGCTGAAGCCGGCGGTGAAGTATCAGCGTGTCGCGCAGACCAAAGGCACCCCGCGCGACAACCATTGATCGGAACGAGACGCCAATGTCTTCGGATACGACTGGGCCGCTCCATCGGCCCATTGGTCCAATCATCGACTTGCCGCCGGCGAAACGGCCCGAACGCGTCACGCTCACGGGCCGTTTCATCACGCTGACGCCGCTCGAGGCCGCCTCGCATGCGGATGCTTTGTTCGACGCCGCCAATGGGGGCGAGAAGGACCAGGTTTGGGACTATCTTTTCGACGGGCCTTACACCGACCGAGAAGCCTTTCGCGCCAGCATTGAAGCCAAGGCGAAATTGGGAGATCCCCTTTTCTTCGCGATCGTCGACAACGTCACCGGCAAGCCGGTCGGCTATCAGACTTTTCTGCGAATCGAGCCGGTTCATCGCGTCATTGAGGTCGGCAATATCCTCTATACGCTCGCCATGCAGCGAACCCCTGGCGCGACTGAGGCGCAGTACCTTTTCGCGCGATACGTGTTCGACGATCTCGGCTATCGGCGCTACGAGTGGAAATGCAATGCGCTCAACGCGCCGTCGCAACGTGCGGCGCGGCGTTTCGGCTTCACCTTCGAAGGCGTATTTCGCCAGCATATGATCGTGAAGGGCCGCAACCGCGACACGGCTTGGTATTCGATGCTCGACCACGAATGGCCGGCCCGCCGCGCCGCCTATGAGCGTTGGCTCGCGCCGGCGAATTTCGACGCCGCCGGCCGTCAGATCGTTTCTCTTTCGTCAATGAATGGAGCGCCATCGCCATGACCAGGACGATCGAAGAAAAACGCGCGGTTTTCGCCGAGATCCACCGCGGTCGCGGCTGTTTCATCATGCCCAATCCCTGGGACGTCGGCAGCGCGATCTACCTTTCGACGCTCGGTTTCAAGGCGCTGGCGACGACCAGCCGCGGCATGGCTTTCGCGGCGGGCCGCGCCGACGGCGCCATGAAGCGTGAAGAGGTCCTTGATCATATCAAGACCCTGGTCGCGGCGAGCGACCTGCCTTTCAACGCGGATTTTGAAAACGGCTTCGCCGACGATCACGAGACCTTGGCCGAAAGCGTACGGCTTTGCGTCGGCACGGGCGTGGCGGGCTTTTCCATCGAAGATTATTCCGGCGATCCCGCCAAGCCTTTCTATGACTTCGGCGAAGCGGTGGCGCGCGTGAAGACGGCGCGGGCGGAAATCGACGCCACGGGCGCGAAAGTCCTGCTGACCGCGCGCAGCGAAATCGTATTGCATGGGTACGAGGGCGGCCTGCCCGAGGCGCTGCGCCGTCTTGCCGCCTATGCCGAGGCGGGCGCGGACGTGCTCTACGCGCCGGGCCTGCGCAAGGCGGAGGATGTCGCCGAAGTTGTGCGCGTCGCGGGCGGGCTGCCGGTCAATTACCTCGCGGCCTCGCCGGCGCTGACGTTCCGCCAGGTCGAGGATCTCGGCGTCAGGCGCATCAGCGTCGGTGCGGCGCTTTCGCGGGTCGCCTGGGACGCTTTCATGAAAGCGGCGCAGGAAATCGCGGCAAAAGGCGTCTTCGACGCTTTCACGCCGAGCCCAGGATTTGGCGAGTTGCAAAAGCTCTTCGCGAAGGGCACAAAATAGGAGCGGGAGTAAAGAACAGCGAAGCCGATTGATGAGAGCTGCGTAGAGTCGAAGGTACGCAGCTAAATTGAGCCTAGGATATAAAGATTGGGAAAGGGATAATTTTATGGGACGTTTGTCAGGTAAAGTCGCATTGCTTACCGCTGCTGCGGCAGGCATCGGCCGCGCGACGGCCGAAGCTTTCGCGGCGGAGGGCGCCAAAGTCATTGCCACGGACCTCGATCCGTCAAAACTCGCCGGCCTCAAAGGCGATTTGCGCAAGCTCGACGTACGGTCGACCGATGCGGTCGACGCGCTCGCCAATGAGGTGGGACCGATCGACGTACTCTTTAATTGCGCCGGCTTCGTCCATCACGGCACGATCCTGGAGTGTTCGGAAAGCGACTGGGAGTTTTCCTTCGACCTCAACGTCAAGGCGATGCATCGCACGATCCGCGCCTTCTTGCCGGGCATGCTGGAGAAGGGGGCGGGCTCGATCGTCAATATTTCCTCCGGCGCCTCCTCGGTACGCGGCATTCCGAACCGCTATGTCTATGGCGCGTCGAAGGCGGCGGTGATTGGCCTGACCAAGGCGGTCGCGGCGGACTTCATAAAACGCGGCATACGTTGCAACGCCATCTGCCCCGGCACGATCGAAAGTCCGTCGCTCGACCAACGCATCGAGACGCTCGCCAAGCAGACGGGGCAGAGCCTCGATACCGTCCGTCAGGCCTTCATCGATCGCCAGCCCATGGGCCGGCTCGGCAAGGCCGAGGAGATCGCGGCGCTCGCCGTCTATCTCGCCTCGGACGAAAGCAGCTACACGACAGGACAAATTCACCTCGCCGACGGCGGCTTCGCGCTCTAGCGGGGAAGCGCGCGGCCCGGCGAGGTACGAACCTCGGCCGGGCCGCCGCCGCTTCAGCGCGCGGGGCGGCCAAAGCTTTTTCCAAGTTTTTTCCAAATTTTTCGCTTTATTCGCCAAGCTTTCTCCAAATTTTCTTCTGCTTTCTCCAAATATTTCCAAACTTTTCTTTGGCGGAATCGGGAGTTTTCAACGGGTTAGCTGGAAATAAATTTGGAGAACCTCTCCTCCATCCTTAGAACGGCTTGGCTCCCGCGCGATCGTTGCGGGCGAAAAGACAATTATACGGTCGAAAGCCGCCTTGGGCCAGAAATTGTTCGCCTCGCATGCTCCGAGCGCCCGGGAAGAGAAGCGATTTCAGAGGCTTGGCTGCCCCTCACGCGCATGCGTCGCGCCGGACACGAATTTCCTGAATCTTTCCGATCGACAATCGCCAAAAAGTTCTTCGGGTGGCCCGATCACGTCGACGACGCCTTGATGAAGGAACATGACGCGGCTCGAGACGTCGCGCGCAAAGGCCATCTCGTGGGTGACGATCAGCATCGTGCGCCCTTCCTCGGCGAGGCCGCGCATGACGCGCAGAACTTCGCCGACCAATTCCGGGTCGAGCGCTGACGTAGGCTCGTCGAACAGCATGACCTTTGGCCGCATCGCCAGCGCCCGCGCGATCGCGGCGCGTTGTTGCTGTCCGCCCGACAATTGCGAGGGATAGGCCGCGGCTTTGTCGCCGATGCCGACCTTCTCCAATAGCGCGCGCGCCTCTTCCACACATTCGGCGCGCGGGCGCTTTTGGACATGAATAGGGCCTTCGATGAGATTCTCGAGGATGGTCATATGCGACCAGAGATTGAAGCTCTGAAACACCATGCCGAGCTGCGATCGGATGCGATCGACCTGACGGTGATCGGCAGCGATCGCTTTGCCCGTAGCGGTGCGGCGCATGACGATCGTCTCGCCGGCGACCGTCACGACGCCGTCGTCTGGCGTTTCCAAAAGATTGATGCATCGCAGGAACGTACTCTTGCCAGAGCCTGACGAGCCGAGAATGGAGATAACGTCGCCTTCATGAGCCTCGAGCGATACGCCTTTCAAGACTTCATGGTTGCCGAAACGCTTCCGAAGGTTGACGACGGAGATCGCGCTGACTTCGCCGGTCATGAAATCATCCTTCAACGTTGTCGGCCTCACGTCGCTCGCGGACGCAAATGACCCGAAAGGCGGTATTCGACGAAGGCGAAGGCGCGCGCGACCACGGCGTTCAAGGCGAAATACATGGCGCCGGCGATCAGGAGCGGCGTATACGTCACGAATGTATCGTTCCGGATCTTGAGCGCGACGCTGGTGAGGTCCCAAAGCGTGACCAAGGAGACAAGCGCGCTCGACTTGGTCATCGAGATGACTTCGCTCGAATAGGCGGGCAGGGCTTGGCGGAGCGCGATCGGGAAAATGATCCTGCGGAAAAGTTTGAAACCGGACATGCCGCAGGCGCGCGCGGCCTCGATCTGGCCGGGCGGCACGCCGGCCAAGGCGCCACGGAAAATTTCACTGCTGTAAGCCGCCGTGCAAAGCGCCAGCGAAAGCGTGGCGCAGGCGAAGGCGTTGCGCAGCAAAGGCCATGCGAAACTCTGTCGCACGAAAGCGAAAGAGGCGAGGCCATAATAGATGATGAAGAGCTGGATCAGCAGCGGACTGCCGCGAAAGACGAAGACATAGGCGCGCGCAATTGTCGAAAGAACGAACGAGCCGCTGACCCGCATCCAGGTCAAACCCATCGCCAAAAACGCGCCGATGACCACCGACAGCGACCAGACTTCCAAGGTCACCGGCAAAGCGGCGAGCAGCTTAAAAAAGATATCGATCGCGAAGGCCGCGCTCATCGTTCGCTCGTTTGTTGTTTCAGACCGCGCGTGGCGTGACGCTCGGCTGCGTCAAACAGACGATTGGTGATCGAGGTGACGATGAGATAGAGCGCGCAGCCGCCGATATAAAATGCGAAAGGACGGTGCGAGGAGGCGGCGCCGACTTGGCTCACGCGCATCAGCTCGGCAAGGCCCGTCACCGAGATCAGCGAGGAATCCTTCAGCGCCATTTGCCACAGATTGCCGAGACCTGGAATCGCGAAGCGAAGAACTTGCGGCGCGATAATTCGGCGAAACGACAAGAAGCGCGACATGCCGATCGCCTGCGCCGCCTCGATTTCCCCACGCGCGACGGCGAGATATCCGCCCCGGTAGACTTCGCCCTGATAGGCGCCGGAAATCACGCCGACCGCCAAGACTCCCGCGAGGAATGCCGGCATGCCGATGAATCCGGTTACCCCCATCGCATTGCCGATCGCGGTGAGGAGCGCCGAAGAGCCGAAATAAACGAAATAGACGACCAGCAATTCCGGTACGCCGCGAAAGATCGCGGAAAAGCCCACGCTGAGGGCGCCGGCCGCCTTGTTGCCCGAAAGCCTGCCCCACGCCGCCAGCGCGCCGATGACGGCGCCGAAGAGCAACGCCGCCGCTGACACAAGCACCGTCATTGCTGCGCCGGCGAGAAATGAGAGGCCCCAACCGCCTTCGCCAAAGCCGAAGACGTCGAGCCCGCTCATTCGCGCCTCGAAAGACGCGACGAGGGGAAAGCCGCGTCCGGCCCTGGCCTCACTTCGGCGTCACATCAATCTTGAACCACTTGACGCTGTATTTCGACACTGAGCCGTCGGCGATGGCGCCCTGCAGGGCCTTGTCGAACATGGCGGTAAGATCGGCGTCGCTTTTGCGCAGGCCAAAGCCATTGCCGATCCCGAACACGCCGCCGATGAATTGCGGCCCGACAATCGTCAGATCGCCTGTGTCGGGATGGTCGAGTACGCCGGCGATTGTCGGTTGGTCGTCGAGTTCGAAGTCGATGCGGCCGGACTTCAAGTCGAGATCGCGTTCGTCGGTGGTCTTATATTCCTTAATCGTCGCGAAACCCTTGAGATATTTGTCCGCGAAGGACGCATGCGTCGTCGAGACTTGTACGCCGATCGTCAGCCCCTTGGCCGCGGCTTGCAGATCCTTGATCGCCTGGTCCGCGTCTTTGGAATTGGCGTCCAAACTGACAATTTTGCCGTTCTCGGGAACCTTCGCCAGCGGACTGGTCTTCAACGCGAGGAAGATGGCGGGCGGCGAGGCGTAGGGCGCACTGAAATCGATGACTTTCTTGCGGTCGTCGGTGATCGACATGCCGTCCATGATCACGTCGAATTTGCCGGCCTGTAATCCAGGGATCATGCCGTCCCAATCCTGCGCGATGGTCTTGCATTCGACCTTCATGCGCGCGCAGAGATCGGCCAAAAGATCGGGCTCGAAGCCGACGATTTTGCCGGCGGAGTCGGTCAGATTGTAGGGGGGATAGCCGCCCTCCGTGCCGACCACGACCGTCTTCCAATCCTTGCCCAACGCAGCGGAGCCGCCCGCTAATGCGGCAGAGAGCGACAAACAGACGATAAGGGCGTTTCGACTAATCATTTTTTCCCCCAATATTTAAAAGGACATCGCGCCAAAAGCCTCAGCATACCCGCGCCAGGCGCGCCGGACAGCGCCGGGACTGCTCAATTAAGCAAACAAGTATGGGATGTGTCGAGCGACGAGTCTTCTTCGCTCGTCCGAAATTTCGAAAAGCCGAACGTTAGACCGCCTTCAGCAGCACATGCTTCTTGCGCCCGAGCGACAGTTTCGCCGCGCCGTTCGGGCCGAGATCGGCGCGCGTAATTGTCGCGCGTTCGTCGGTCACCGTCTCGTCGTTGACCTTTAGGCCGCCGCCGCGAATCTGGCGACGCGCCTCGCCGGTCGAGGCGACGAGGCCGACGCGAACGAAGGCGGAAAGAACGCCCAATCCCGGTTCGAAGTCGGCGGCCGGCGTCTCGAATGTCGGCAGGCTCTCGGCGGCCTCGCCTTCTTCGAAGGTGCGCCGCGCCGTTTCCGCCGCCTCGGACGCCGCGTCCTCGCCGTGCATAAGCCGGGTTGCCTCATTGGCGAGAACCTTCTTGGCCTCGTTGATCTCGGCGCCGGCCAGCGCCTCGAGCCAGCGGATTTCGTCCATTGGCAGGGTCGTGAACAAGCGCAGGAAACGGCCGACGTCGGCGTCCTCCGTATTGCGCCAGAACTGCCAATAGTCGTAGGGCGACAGCAGCGCGCTATCGAGCCAGATCGCGCCGGCCGCGGTCTTCCCCATCTTGGCGCCGGAGGACATCGTGATCAGCGGCGCCGTCAATGCATAGAGTTGCGCGGTTCCGAGCCGCCGGCCGAGATCGACGCCGGTGACGATATTGCCCCATTGATCGGAGCCGCCCATTTGCAGCGTGCAGCCGTAACGGCGATGAAGTTCTACAAAATCATACGCCTGTAGGCACATGTAGTTGAATTCTAAGAAAGAAAGTTCCTGATCGCGGCTCAACCGAAGCTTTACCGAATCCATGGACAGCATGCGGTTGACGGAAAAATGCCGGCCAACTTCACGTAAGAAATCAATGTAATTGAGCTTGGCGAGCCATTCCGCATTGTCGGGCATGACCGCGTCGGTTTTGCTTTCGCCGAAGGTTACAAAGCGCGAGAAAACCTTGCGAATTCCTGCTTTGTTGGCGTCGATCTGTTCGACGGTCAAAAGTTTGCGGCTTTCGTCCTTCCCGGAGGGATCGCCGACCATCGTCGTGCCGCCGCCCATCAAAGCGATCGGCTTGCCGCCGCCCTTTTGCAGCCAGTGCAGCATCATGATCGAGACGAGATTGCCGATATGAAGCGAAGGCGCCGTGCAATCGTAACCGACATAGGCGACGAGCGAGCCGTCGCGCGCCTTCTCGTCGAGTCCGGCGACATCCGAGCATTGGTGCACGAAGCCGCGCTCGTAGAGCGTGGTCAGAAATTCGGATCGCGGACGGAACGTCTCGGACAAGAAAGGCGCCTCGGCGGAATGAGGCCGGAGCATTAGGGACTTGAGGAGCGTTATGCAATAAGCGGATCGTCCGCGTCACATTCGCCCCGCCATGGCCGCCCGTCCCAGCGAAGACGACCTCATCGCCCGTTTCTTTGCGCCGATCGCCGCGCCCGAAGGTCTTGGCCTTAAGGACGACGCTGCGTTGCTGACGGCTCTGCCTGGCGACCTTGTGCTCACCAAAGACGCGCTCGTCGCCGGCGTGCATTTTTTCGCCGACGACCCGCCCGGCGCGATCGCCCGCAAGGCGATGCGGGTCAATCTCTCGGACCTCGCCGCCAAGGGCGCCGACCCCGTCGGATTTCTGCTCGCCCTCGTCCTGCCAAGCGATTGGACCGCCGAATGGCTGGCCGCTTTCGCGGAGGGGCTCGGCGCGGACGCCAGGGCCTATTCGTGCCCGCTCTTCGGCGGCGATACGGTCAAGACGCCCGGACCGTTGATGGTCTCGATTACCGCGCTGGGCCGCGTTGAAAATGGCCGCATGGCGCGCCGCTCCGGCGTTCAAGCCGGCGACCGGCTCTATGTGACTGGAACGATCGGCGATGCGGCGCTTGGTCTCGCCCTAAGGCTCGGAACTCCAGGCCTCGCGCGCCTCGATGCTCAAAGCCGCGCTTTCCTGCTCGATCGCTATCTCCTGCCGCAGCCGCGCAACGCCCTGGCGTCTTCGATGCGTCGCTTCGCGCATGGAGGCATGGACGTTTCGGACGGTTTTGTCGGCGACCTCACGAAGATGCTGCGCGTCAGCGGCGTCGCCGCTCGGATCGATCTGAGGGCTTTGCCGCTCTCGCCGGCCGCCAAGGCTGCGCTGGCCCTCGACGCAGCTCTATTCGAGAAAATCGTGACCGGCGGGGATGATTATGAGGTGCTCGCGGCGGTCGGAGAGGCCGAAGCCGCGGCCTTTGAACGGAGCGCGGCCGAGGCGGGGGTCGCAATCGCCTGCGTCGGCGAAGCTTTCGCCGGAGGCGGCGCCCCGGTCTTCGTGGGCCGCGACGGCTCAGAGACAGCCTTCGCGACTGGCTCGTTCAGTCATTTTTGATCGAAGCGCGATGCCGACTAGGAGTCGATGGGATTCGGTGGATTGTACGCCGTCGATCCGAAGAATATCGCCGGCCAATGCCGGATATTGTTCTGCTTCAACTCTTTGTACAGCCTAACGTAAGGGTCGAGCACGAATCTGAGCGGGGTCTTGCAATAATCGACCTTGTCGCCGAACAGCCCTACCTCTGGAATGTAATTGGGCGGCTCGGCATATGTACCGAACAACCTGTCCCATATCGTCAGTCTCGCCCCGAAATTCGATCCGTTACATATATTGAACTGCTCCTCTCTCGCATGGTGGGTGAAATGCACCCCCGGCGTGACGAATATCCATCGCAGCATACGAAGCACGCGTGAACGTGTCTCGAGATGGGTGAGGACGACCGAGTGCGACGGATCAGCCAGAGCGTCGAAAACCAAGGCCGCCGGCAGCACCCATCCGGCATCGCGTATATCGACCGTAAACAACTTCGTGATGAACGGGAGGAGGAGAAGAGCGAAGACCTTCCCGCCAGCCACGTTAAGCAGCAAAGACGGCGGATCCGACGCATTCGTGAGTTGCGACAGTTTCTCGGATCGATGGTGATTGATGTGACCGAGGTTCCAAAAGAACCTGACGCCATGGCCCCATCGATGAGACCAGTAGAAGCAGAAATCGCCGATGAGGCACGCGGCTATCAAAGCGGCGGCCCCATTGAGCTGCACGATAGTAGGGACGGCGCGAAGCGCGCTTACATATAGCGATATAAGGTACGTAATCGTTGGGTTGATGAAAACAAGTATAAAGGCGAATATGAAGACAAGATTGACGATCGCAAAATTTATCATAGCTTCGTAGTCGAAGTCTTTGCCGGTAATTTTCTTGTAAAAAACGATATCGAGCAACGCGATGGACGCAGAAAACACGACGCGGAAGATAGTCGCGATGATCAGCGCTTTCGCTATCGGCCCTGATACGTCTGATACGAGTACGTCTTCTACGTTGTCATAAATCGTTATTGTCTTGGCGCTCAGGATGGCTGGCAACGAACCGAGATGATAGTGAAACACAAGTTCGGAAGCCAGCGCCAGGAACGAGGCCGCGCATAAAGCAAGTATCTTTACGCTGCTGCCCCGAAGGTGAATCTCTTTGTCCCACGCGTATGTTTTGATGAGGCGAGAGATCGTTTCCAGCCGATGCGCCTTGATCAAATTGTGATCATCGGACGACATTTGTTACCTCGGGCTTCGGCAGTGTGCTAAATAATCACCTTGCTCGTCGTGGGTTATCCGCCAAACGTTAAGATTACGGTAATCAGATCAAGCGGCGTCGCTCGTATCCAGCATTAAAGTCACCGCCCTTCTGCGACACGGCAGCTTGCCGGTCATCCAACGTCTGTGCTTGATCGGCGCTATCGAGCTTCATCTCGGCGTAAGCTCAATGCCTTTCGCCCGAAGCCTTCCCGCCGTATGTCCTTCCCCTTCAGACGGGAACATTCAAGGAGCTGATCTGGTGCCTATCGATTCGGTTGCGTTGCAGACTCGTTTTCTTGCGGCTTGTGCGGTGGCGCGCGAAGCGGGCGCTCTGGCGCGGCGTCGTTTTCTTGACCGCGGCTCGTTCACCGTCGGCTTCAAGGGCCCGCAGGATTTCGTCACCGAGGTAGACGGCGAGGTCGAGCGGCTCATCCAGGCGCGACTGACCGAAATCTTTCCCCATGACGGCTTCATCGGCGAAGAAGGCGATGGCGCCAAAGGCGGCGAGGGGCAGCCGATCTGGGTCGTCGATCCGATCGACGGCACCGCTAATTTCGCGCGCGGCGTGCCGCATTATTGCGTTTCCATCGCCTGCGTTTT
>JASLHV010000569.1 GCA_030153205.1 Roseiarcus sp.
ACGGGTGAATATGTCTATTATCTCATCGGCCTCTTCTTCGCCGCCGTGGCGACTCAGAATCTTCTCGATCGGACGAACCCCAATGTCGTCACGCGCGTCTCATCTTTTGTCTTCTGGGGTTTGGCCGCGATCCTCGTAGCCTTCGGCGCCTACCTCAAGGCGAATTCGCCATTCTTGGCGGGCTGCATGGTGATCGTCATTGTCGTCACGGCCGGCGTCGGACTCGGTAAGACCGGGGCGCCGCCCGCGCCGGACGCCGATCGCGAAAAGAGAGCCGACCGCTTCGGAAATACCTTGTTCTTGCCGGCCTTGCTCATTCCCTTGCTGACCATGGCGATCATCTTGCTGATGCCGTACCTGGATTTCCTATCGCTTCTCATCGCGAAAGCGCAGGTCAGTTTCGTCGCTTTGGGCGTGTCGGCGGTCGTCGCCTTGATCGTTGGTCTGCTGATGTTGCGAGAGACTCCGGCTACGCCGCTGGTCGAGGGGCGACACTTGTTGGACACCTTGAGCTGGACGGCTCTGCTGCCCCTCTTGTTGGCGGCGCTCGGCCAGATTTTCCTGCAGGCCAATGTCGGCGGCGTCATCGGCTCGCTGCTGACCCAATGGCTGCCGCTCGACATTACCCTGGTGGCGGTCGTTGCTTATGCGTTAGGCATGGCCGTTTTGACGATACTGACTGGCAATGCTTTCGCGGCCTTCCCCATCATGGTCACGGCCTTGGGCATTCCCATCATCGTGACCAAGCTGGGCGGGGACGTCGCCGGCATGGCGGCCGTCGGAATGCTCAGCGGCTTCTGCGGTACGTTGCTGACGCCACTCGCGGCGAATTTCAATGTGGTTCCTGCCCGGTTGCTCGAGCTCGAGAACGACTACGCGGTCATTCGCGTGCAGGTCGCGACGGGCCTCGCGCTGCTCGTCTTCAATATCGGCCTCATGTATTTCTTTCTGTTCAAGCACTGATCGGCGGAAGCCGGGCAAAACCTCAAATCGTCCCCTGCGCCGCCAAAAGCTCCGCCTGCCGCTCCGCCGTCAGCGCGTCGATGATCTGATCAAGCCCATCCCCCTCGATCACGCGTTCCAGCGTATAGAGCGTCAGGTTGATGCGATGATCCGTGACGCGCCCCTGTGGAAAATTATAGGTACGGATGCGCTGCGAGCGGTCGCCTGAGCCGACTTGCGACCTGCGGTCCGCCGCACGGGCGTCGTCGGCGCGCTGGCGCTCGGCGTCGAGGATGCGCGAACGCAACAGCGCCATGGCCTTGGCTTTATTGCGATGCTGCGAACGTTCTTCTTGCATCGCGACGACAACGCCAGTCGGCAAATGGGTAATGCGGATCGCCGATTCCGTCTTGTTGACGTGCTGGCCGCCGGCGCCGCTGGAGCGCATCGTGTCGATCTTGAGGTCGGATTCGTTGATCTCGAAATCGATCTCTTCCGCCTCCGGCAGCACCGCGACGGTCGCGGCTGACGTATGGATTCGTCCTTGCGTCTCGGTCGCGGGCACGCGCTGCACGCGATGGACGCCGCTTTCGAATTTGAGCCTGGCGTAGGCGCCGCGTCCGGCGATCTCTGCGACGATTTCCTTGTAGCCCCCGGCGGTCCCCTCGCTCATCGAGACGATCTCGACCTTCCAGCGCTTGCTCTCCGCATATTTGAGGTACATGCGGAAGAGGTCGCCGGCGAAAAGCGCCGCTTCGTCGCCGCCTGTGCCGGCGCGCACTTCGAGAATGACGTTGCGTTCGTCGTTGGCGTCTTTCGGCAAAAGCGCGAGACGGATCGCTTGCGTCATTTCGGCGATTTGCCGATCGGCGTCGATCAACTCCTCGCGCGCCATGGCGCGCATTTCGCCATCGGTCGCGGGATCGTCAATAAGCGCCTGAAGATCGTCGCGCTCCTTGTCTTTGTCGCGATAGGCTTTGATCGCGTTGACGACAGGGCCGAGCTCGGCGAGTTCGCGCGACAGCGCCGCATAGTCGCCGGCGCCGCCCTCGGCGAGACGGGCGCCGATCTCCGTATGCCGGCGCAAAATGAGATCAAGATTGTCGTTCGGGGTCATGTCAGAAAGGTTCGGTACGATTCAGCCGAATGAAAGATTGACATTGCGGTTCACCCTCATCCGGCCGCTTCGCGGCCACCTTCTCCCGCCGGCGGGAAAGGGTTTGGGGTGAGGGAAAGTCGCAGCGCCGCACAGCAAGTAAATTCCACCTAAAGCCGCACGCCGAGGCGATCGGCCAGCGCGGTAAGGGGCTCGCGCAACGAGGCGGCGTCGCCGTTTTGGGCGAGCAGGTCCTTGGTCTCTTTCGCCGCGGCCTCGGCGTCGAGCGAAAGAATCATGGCCTTCACCGGGCCGATCGATGCAGCCGACATCGAAAGGCCGCGATAGCCGAGCGCGATCAACGTCATCGCCTCGAGCGTCCGTCCGCCGATTTCGCCGCAGAGCGTGACTGGCTTGCCCACGCGATTTCCAGCCTCCGCGATCGCCGACAAGGCGCGCAAGAAGGCGGTCGACAAAGTATCGAAGCGCGAGGCGACGCGTCGATTGTCGCGATCAGCGGCATAG
>JASLHV010000015.1 GCA_030153205.1 Roseiarcus sp.
TACGTTACGAAGCGCCGGACGTCGATCCGCGGCAATCTGTGGATTGGGACGGACCCGCGACCTATCGGCTCGAAAAGGGCGTAGACGGCGGTCTCGATCGGCTGAATTGGCGCCCCGTTTCGCGTATCACGCCTCAAGCGGGCCAGGTCGAAGTCGAAGTGGTCGCGACGGGTCTCAACTTCCGCGACGTCATGTGGTCGCTGTCGATTTTGCCCGACGAAATGCTCGAGGACGGCTTCGCAGGGCCGACGCTGGGGCTCGAATTTTCGGGGCGTATCGCGCGGGTCGGCGCAGGCGTGACCGATTTGCGCGTTGGCGATGAAGTCGTCGGCTTCTGCGGCGGCGCTTTTGGCGCCCATGTCACTGTGGAGGCCGATCACGTCGCGCCCCTGCCGGCGACGATCGCCTGCGAAGCGGCGGCGACGATTCCCGTTGCCTTCTTGACAGCCTATTACGGCCTGATCACCTGTGCGAATCTCAAACCCGGTGAATGGGTGCTGATCCATGGCGGCGCCGGCGGCGTCGGCTTGGCGGCTTTGCAAATCGCCCATTGGCGTGGCGCGCGCGCGATCGTGACGGCGGGATCGCCAGAAAAGCGCGATCTTTCTCGCGCGCTCGGCGCAGAATTCGCTTTTGACTCGCGCTCCGGTTCCTTCGTTGACGACGTGAGAACGGCGACCGAAGGGCGCGGCGTCGCCGTCGTTCTCAATTCTCTCGCCGGCGAGGCGATGGAGCGCAGTCTCCAATTGTTGGAGCCGTTTGGGCGCTTCGTCGAGCTCGGTAAGCGCGATTATCTCGCCAATACGCCGATTGGCTTGCGTCCGTTCCGGCGCAATCTCAGCTATTTCGGCGTCGATCTCGATCAATTGCTCGAGGCGCGCCCCGAAATTTCTCGCCAGCTCTTTGCTGACGTCTTGGCGTTGTTTGCGTCGGGCGATTTCACGCCGCTGCCGTATAGCGTTTTCGCGCATGGCGAAGTCGTCGAAGCGATGCGCCTCATGCAGCAGTCCGGCCATATCGGCAAGATATTGATCCAACCGCCAACCGAGAGTCCGACCGCGGGCCGAAAGAAACGCGCCTTCGCGGTCAATTCTAAAGGCACCCATCTGATCACCGGAGGACTCGGCGGGTTTGGTCTTGCCGCCGCAATCTGGCTCATCGAGCGCGGGGCGCGTCATCTCGTCCTGGTCGGACGCTCCGGCGCATCGACGGACGAAGCGCGCCAAGCCGTCGAGCATATGCGAAGCCTCGGGGCGGAGGTTCTTGTCGAAGCGCTCGACATCGCGGATCGCAAATCAGCCAAAGCGTTGTTTGCGAAAATCGCCTCGACGATGCCGCCGCTTGTCGGCGTCATCCATGCGGCGATGGTTCTCGATGACGCGATCGTCGCGAATATAGACGAAGCGCGTCTCGTCAAAGTCTTGTGGCCAAAGATTGCTGGCGCAGAAATTCTCGATCTTCAGACCCGCAATCTCGCTCTGGATTATTTCGTACTTTTCTCGTCGGCGACGACGATGATCGGCAATCCGGGGCAGGGCGCTTATGTCGCGGCGAACGGCTTTCTCGAAGGTCTCGCGCGGCGTCGCCGCGAGGCGGGCCTTCCGGCTCTGGCGATCGCCTGGGGCGCAATCGCGGACGTCGGCGTTCTGGCGCGTAAAAGCTCGACGCGAGATGCTTTGGCGGCGCGCGCCGGCGTCAAGGGAATTGAAGCGCGCACCGCGCTCAATCTGATGGCTGACGCCTTGTCCTTGGAAGACAAAACAAGCGGCGACGGCGTCATGGTCATCGCCGATATGAACTGGGCGACGGCGCGCGCGCATCTGCCGATTCTCAATTCGCCGACTTATAAACGCTTGGTGAGCGTCGAAGGTACGACAGCGCCATCCCGCGAGACGGTTAATCTGCGCGAACTCGCCGCGGGATTGCCGCCGGACGAGGCGCGCCGCGAGGTCGCCAATATCATCATCGAAGAGCTTGCGCGCATCTTGCGTCTGCCGCGCGAAGACGTCAGCAAAACAAAACCGCTTTCCGAAATCGGGCTCGATTCTTTGATGGCTGTCGAATTGACGCTCGGACTGGAGGCGCGTTTCGCCCTCGACGCTCCGCTATCGGGCCTCGCGGGCGGCTTCAATGTAATGGAATTGGCCGAACAAGTGCTTGCTTCGCAAACTCAGGACGACAAGAATTTCTCTGTCGCGGAGAGTTTGGCGGCCGTTCATCTCGACGAAGCAGAACGCGCGGAGGTCGCCGAGTTTATCGACGCCCTGCAAGAGACAGCCGTCGATTTAGGCAGTGGACCCTCTCGCCAATCGGTAGCGGCGGATTGATATGGGGCGACGGCCAGTCGTCTACGATCTGACGCGATTGGTGACACGCATTTTCAATCGCACGCCGAATGGGATCGATCGCGTCGACTTCTCATTGGCGGATTATTTCGTCAATCGAGAGAGCGAGCACAGGTCCGGTCTGATCATGACGGCGATCGGCCCGCGCGTACTCAAACCCTTGGCGGCGCGCGAGGCGATCGACAATATCCGCAAACATTGGGGCGAGGACGCCGAACCGGAGATTGATGAAGATTATCGTGCGGTGACGAAAGCGATCGACAGCTCCTTCGCAAAGGCGCCGCGCTTCTCTAAAGGGCGAACGGGACAATATGCCGAGGCGCGCGCATGGTTTCGCCGTCACGGTTTTCCGATCGGGGAATCGCCGCGCAAATTTCTCCTCGACGGCGGCGTTTATATCAACGTCAGCCAGTTCTTACTCGAATCTGACTGGTACCTTCGTTGGTTGGAGAGCGAGACGCAAGTCGACGGCGTTTTCTTCATTCATGATCTTCTACCTATCGAAGCGCCTGAGTATTTCCGCCCTGCAGAACAGCCGCGGCACATGCGAAGGATGGAAAGACTGGCCCGCCGCGGTCGCGCCGCGATCGTGTCGACCGCGATCGTTCGCGATTCGCTTGCGCGTAGTATGACGACGTTTGGCAGGTCGGATATGCCTATTCTTGTCGCGCCGCTTCCGCCCGATCCGATTTTTGCGGAGAAAACGCCGCTGAATGACTCGATGAGCCGGCATCCCTATTTTGTCATGTGCGGGACGATCGAGCCGCGAAAGAACCATCTCCTCGTCTTGCATGTCTGGCGCGACTTGGTTGCAGAATTGGGCGAGGCTGCGCCAAAGCTCGTTTTGATTGGAACGCGCGGATGGGAAAACGAGCACGTTGTGGATCTGCTCGAGCGTTGCCGGGGCCTGCAGGGCCATGTGATTGAGGCGTCGGGATTGCCGACGCCAAGCGTCAAACGACTTCTACTTGGATCGCGCGCCTTACTAATGCCCTCCTTTGCCGAAGGCTATGGCTTGCCGATTGTCGAAGCGCTCGCAGCAGGCGTTCCTGTCATCGCCTCCGATATTCCTGTCTTTCATGAAATTGGCGGGGGCTATCTGAGGACGATCGATCCGACCGATGGGCCGGGATGGCGCGCGGCCATCCGACAATTTCTCGTTGACGATTCCGCCGAGCGAGGGGCATGCGCCGCAAAACTGACCA
>JASLHV010000053.1 GCA_030153205.1 Roseiarcus sp.
GAAACAGGCGGTGTTTGAGTTTTGATTTGAAGAACGGCGGGAACATCGATTTTGCCAAATTATGGCAAATTGCGGATTTTCTCATAGGAGCACGATGAACATCTGACTTCCTCACGCGCTTAAATCCTTTGTCGATGAGCAAGTCGGCAGCCGGCGGCTATGGAGCCAGCAGCGAATATTTCCGCGCGTTGATACGCGCCGATCAAGATCGCTAGCATCTGTGTAAGATATTGCCAGGCGGCGTCTCGAGCGATCCGTTCAATGATACAAAGGCCACCGGCCGATCATCTCGTATTGCGTCAGCCCTCTCATACTATGAATGAGAACGAATTCGTCGACTATAAACCGGATCGGGTCGATTTCCTGTAAAGGGACGGCGGCGGCGCCATAGGACAAAACCATATGCGGCGTAAAATATTCCGTGGCTCTCAGTCCATTTTTCTCCATTGCGTCGCCGATGACGCGATAGAGTTCGAACAGGCCTTCGCTTTCGCCGAGCAGGACCAACGGCCGCTGGCGCGAACGTCCGCCCGCCGACGGCGCACCCTCGAAGGTTTTGATGGAGCGGAACGTCACCTCAAAAGGACGCACCGAGACTCGTTTGCCGACCTGTTTTGCAGCATAGACGATCTTGCTCGGAAGCCGCTTGTAGTCGCCGATGTGATGGAGCGACACGTGCAGGCGCTCCGCCTTCAACTGCGGCCCTTTGAGGCGGTGCGCGCTGAAGAAAGCCTGAGTCCATTGATCGACGCGAATGGCTGTTTCGTCGTCTGGAAACAGCCCATAAAAAAGCCGCTCCGGGAGTTTCGGTCGCGTCGGGCCGCCGTCGTCGAAATCGAATAAATCCGGCATGGGGACTCTCCTCCCTCGTTCAGCGACGTCGCGCCATCGGTGACTTGACATGGCGGCGTATGTTCTTGTTATGTTCTCGTCGACGCCTCTTGTCAACACGCTTGTTGAAGCCCGATGGAAACCGCCGCGACCATCCTCCATGCGGATCTCGACGCTTTCTATGCGTCGGTCGAGCAATGGCTCGATCCGTCTTTGCGCGGCAAACCAATCGCTGTCGGCGGCGGGGTCGTCTTGGCGGCGTCGTACGAAGCCAAGGCATTCGGCGTACGCAGCGGCATGCCCGGCGCGCGGGCGCGCGAGCTTTGCCCGCAGCTTATTTTCGTCGGCGGCCATTTCAACGAGTACCAACGCCTCGGCGACGCCGCCATCGCGGTGATCGGCGATTTCACGCCGCTGGTCGAACGTATCTCCATCGACGAGGCTTTCGCCGATGTGAAAGGTTGCACCCATCTCTTTGGTACGCCGGCGACGATCGCGGCAACGATCCGGCGTCGGGTGCGCGCAGAAATCGGCCTGCCAATTTCAGTTGGCGTCGCGCGCACCAAGCATCTCGCCAAGATCGCTTCGCAAGTCGCCAAACCCGACGGATTGATCGTCGTCGATCCGGAGAACGAGATTGCCTTCCTGCATCCCCTGCCCGTCGATCTGATGTGGGGCGTCGGGCCTGCAACGAAGGCGCGCCTTGCCGACATGGGCGTGACGACGATCGGGCAATTAGCGGAAATACCGGGATGGTCGCTCGCGTCCGTGCTCGGCCCTGCCGCGGGCGAGAAGCTCGCCGCACTTTCCTGGAACCGCGATCCGCGCGCCATCAAAACGTACCGCCGGGCGCAATCGGCCGGCGCGCAATCGGCACTGGGCCGCAAGCCGGCGCAGGCGCATATCTTCAAACCGGCCCTGCTGCATCTCGCCGATCGGATTTGCACGCGGTTGCGCGAGAAGTCGCGGCCAGGCCGAACCGTGACCATCCGCGTCCGATTTGCGGATATGACTTCGGTCACGCGCGCCGTGACGCTCGATCAGCCGATCTCGGCGACATTGATCCTCGCCGAGATTGCCGAGGCCATGGTGCGCGGCGTTCTCGCCGATCATCCGCACGAAAGAACGATCTCGCTGCTCGCGATTTCCGTCTCGCATCTCGAAGAAGATTCGCCGCTGCAATTGGACCTGCCGCTCGGCGTCGCCGACGAAGCGCGCCGCCCCGGCGCCAAACGCGGTCAGGCGCGCCTGGCGGCCGATCGCGCGGTGGACAAGGTGCGCGATCGCTTCGGCTGGGACGCGGTCGGCTACGCCGCCGTGGCGCTGGGGCCGCAGCGCTCGGTTCCCGACGCGTTTCGCGAACTGGCGGAAAAAGAGCTGTGATCTTATGAGTCTCCGGCCTCCTTTTAAAAAAATTCGCGCGCTTTGTCGGCGCGGCCCAAAGCCCCTCGTCCTTGGGCCATCGAAACCACTGCAAACGGGATTGAAACATGCGCAGGATTATTGTCGCCGCTTTCACCAGCCTCGACGGCGTCATGCAGGCGCCGGGCGGTCCAACCGAAGATCCGACTGGCGGCTTCACCTTGGGCGGCTGGACGGCGCCGCATTTCGACGAAGCGCTCGGCAGCGCGATGGGCCAGATTTTCGGCCGGCCGTTCGACCTGCTGCTCGGCCGCAAGACCTACGATATTTTTGCGGCGCATTGGCCCTATGTCGCCGATCCGAATGATCCGATCGCCGGGATATTCAACCAGATCACGAAATATGTCGCATCGCGCTCGCGGCCGAAGCTGACCTGGCGCAATAGCCAGTTGCTCGGCGAGGACGTCGTCGCCTCGCTGAAACAATTGAAGAGCGAGGATGGGGTCGACTTGCTCGTGCAAGGTTCGAGCAATTTCGTTCAGACCTTGTGGAAGAACGGACTTGTCGATGAGTTTAGCGTGTTGACCTTCCCGCTCGTGCTCGGCAAGGGCAAGCGGCTCTTCGGCGATGGCGCGGTTCCGACCGGGCTAAAGCTGATCAAGGCGCAGTCCTATCCGAACGGCGTGATCGTGGCGAATTACGCGCCGGACGGCGCCGTCAAGACGGGCAGCTTCCAGTTGGCTGAGCCGAGCGAGGCCGAGTTGGAACGACGGCGTAATCTGAGCTGAGGAGGTCTTCCGCCTTGTACCTCCTTGGATCGTCCAAACTGGCGGCGCGGATGACGAAAATATCGGGCGCCGCCTCCAGGGTCATGTAGACTGGCGCGCCGCAGAAGGGACAGGAAGCATGGGTCTTCCGTTGTCCGCTGTTGTCGCCGGTTCTATCCCAATGTCGGGCGCCGCCGGCGACTTTCACGGCGGCGCGCGGGAATGACAGATGCGATCGAGGCCCCGCGCCGCCCTCCTCGCAGCTATGGCGATCGTTGATCGCGATCGGCTCGCCAGAGATTTCATAGCGGATCGCGCCACAGGCGCAGCCGCCAGTGAACAGCGCTTTCATCACATGCTCCTATTCGGAAACGAACACAATCAGGCCGGCTCGCCGGCGATAACGCCAAGACGCGGCACGACCTTTTTCCAGCCTTCGCCCATCGTGTTGAAGGCGCCTTCGTTCCTCGGCAGTATGAAGCCGGAATGAACGAGGCGAACGCGCGTCCCATCCTCGGCCTTGGCGAGGGTGAAAGTGACGACCGTATCCAGCGGCGCGCCATAGCCGACATTGCCTTCATGGCCGCCCTTCCAGGCATAGACGAGGCGCTTATTCGGGATCGCTTCGAGCACCTGGCAATGGATCGTACCGTCCCATTCGCCAGCCGGCTTCGTCTTGTAGGTGAAACGCTTGCCGGCGATTGGCTCGAAGCCGCTCGGCTCCATCAGCCAGCGGCCGATCAAGGCGCCGTCGGTCAGCGTCCGCCAGATCGTCTCCGGCGCATGAGGCAGAACCTCGTCGACGACGATATCGTGCGTTTCGATTTTCAAAGCAGCATCATTCATGGGTCGATCTCCTTAAGTAGAGTACGAAGGTTGGCGAAGCGCTCGCGCCAGAAGACGCCGTAATGGCTCATCCAATCGACGAGCGGCGCGAGACCCTGTGGCTCGGCGCGGTAATAGACGTTGCGTCCCTGCGCCCGCTCAGCGACGAGGCCGGCCTGTTTCAAGGACTTGAGATGCTGCGAAATCGCGCCCTGCGTCACCCCGCTCCCGCGCGTCAACTCGACCACGCTGATCTCGTCGGCGCCGACGACGCGCTCGAAGATCGTGCGGCGTGTCGGATCAGCCAGGGTGCGGAGGACCGCGTTTATGGGGGCCGGTTCGGGCATGAAGGATGAATTAGCAATAACTAATGAATTAGTCAATACTAATTTATCGAAACGATTCTCGCGCGCGCCTTACTCGCAAAGACGGCGTGGCTGGCTAGGCCGCGATCGCGCTAAACCGATTTTACCTCGCCGCCGTCCATGCGGAGCGTCGAGCCGGTCATCCATTTGGCGCCGGGAGAGACGAGGAAGGCCATCAGCTCCGCGATTTCTTCGGGCGCGCCGTATCTGGCGATCCCCGCTTCTTTTGGGAATTTATCGGTCGCCTCCTCGAGCGTCATATCATGCAGCGGCGCCCAGTGCTCGAGGTACGAGCGGCGGCGCCCGGTCATGACGGGACCGGGAAGAACGCTGTTGACCTGCACACCATCGGCGACGCCACGGTCGGAAAAGGCTTTGGCCAGAGCGACGATGGCCGCGTTGATCGTTCCGACGGCGGCGTAAGGCGCCTTGGGAAAGAGCGCGGAATTGCCGGACATCAGCACCACCGAGCCTTTGGCGGCTTTCAGCGCCGGCCAGGCCGCAATCGTCAGTCGCCGCGCGCCATGCAATTTCAGCGCGAGACCATTCTCCCATTGCCCATCCGTCATCTCGAAAAGATCGATCTGCGGCACCGCGCCAGCGATGTTGAGCAGCGCGTCAATGCGGCCGAAGGCAGCGAGAGCCTGATCGACAACGCTCTGCGCCGCCGAAGGTTCGGCGAGGTCGAGATCGATGAGCAGTGTTTTGGCGCCCGCGGCTTTCACCGCCTCCGCCGTCTCCTCCAGATTGGCGCGATTGCGCGCGACCAGAACCAAGGCTGAGAAGTCGCGCGCGAGGCGAATCGCCGTCGCTTGACCGATGCCTTGGCTGGCGCCCGTGATGATGGCGACTAGGTTTGGCATTTGACATCTCCTGGCTCGGTAACCGTTGGATCAGTGAAGGAATTCGCGTATCGCCGTCGCGATTTCGGCGGCATGGGTCTCGAGCGCGAAATGACCGGTGTCGAAGAAACGTACGATTGCCGCGGGAATGTCGCGTTTGAACGCCTCGGCGCCGGGCGGCAGGAAGAACGGGTCGTTCCTGCCCCAGACGGCGAGGAACGGCGGCTTGTGAGTGCGGAAATATTTCTGGAACGTCGGATAGAGCGCGACATTGCTCTTATAATCGCCGAAAAGATCGAGCTGCAGGTCCTCGGCGCCCGGCCGGGTCAGGTAAAAATTGTCGAGCGAATAGCCGTCGGGCGAAACCGCTGTCGTGTCCGTTACGCCATGCGTATATTGCCAGATCGTCGTCTCCGGCTTGAGGAATGCGCGAAGCGCTTCGCGATTGGCGGGCGATGGATCTTGCCAATAGGCCCGGATCGGGCTCCAGCCCTCGCTTAATCCTTCTTCATAAGCGTTGCCGTTTTGCGACACGATCGCGGCAATACGATCGGGATGTTTGACGGCGAGGCGGAACCCGGTCGGCGCGCCATAATCGAAGACGTAGAGTGCATAGCGTTGCAAGCCGACAATCTCCGTGAAGCGATCGATGATCGCGGCGATCCGATCGAAGGTACAGCCGCGCTCCGGCATGCCGGAATTGCCAAAGCCAGGCAGGTCGGGCGCGATGATGTGGAAGCGATCGGCGAGAAGCGGGATGAGGTCTCGGAACATATGTCCGGCGCTGGGGAAGCCATGCAGCAGCAGAAGATTTGGCGCGTCGGGCGAACCCGCCTCGCGATAGAAGATTTTGAAGCCGTCCACGTCGGCGCTGCGATATTTGATTGCGGTCATCGTTCTTCTCCCAAGTTTGCGATGAAGCTTTGGTAACCTTGTTAATGTATTTTACAAGGTTACACATCGACGGAGCGCAGCGCCTCGCGAATGACGTCGGCCACCACGGTCGGCGCTGTCACGATCGGCGTATGATCGACGGCAAAGGGGCGTATTTGCGCCTTCATGCGATCGGCCATGAAACGCTGGGTCTCTTCGACGATCATGCGGTCCTGCTCGGCGAGGAGGAACCAGGCCGGACGGTCCTTCCATAAAGGCGCTCCTACCGCGACCGTGATACAAGCCGGCGAGATTGGGCGCTGGACTGCCGCCAGCAGCGTCTGTTCTTCTGCGGAGGCGTTCGGCGCGAAAGCCGCAGCGAAAGCTTCCTGGG
>JASLHV010000071.1 GCA_030153205.1 Roseiarcus sp.
CACGCGAAGGCGCAGCGGTGTTTGGCCGAGATTGCGCAGGGACAAAAGCCGCATGTCGCCGCTATAGTCCGGCGGAACAAAGACGCAATATTCCGTCGCGAGCGCGCCGCGCGTTTTGCGGAAAGTCGCCACGCCGGGTTCGTAAACGACGTCATGCGTCGCGTCGTGATGCTGATAGGGCGTAAAGCCGACAGCGTCCGCGTCGTTCGTATCAAGGTTGCGGATATAAACGACCTGACCCGGTTGTGGGATGGTCACGCTGTCGAAGCGGTAGGGCGTCAAACCGTTCTGCTGCGCATTGCCAAAGAAAGAATAGACCTCGCCGTCGTTCGAGACGACGGCGCCGGCGCCGAGTTCGTTGGCCATCACATGCGCCCACGGCCGCGGCGTGCGGTGGGTCATCTGGAGCGCCGTCCCGTCCTCCGAGAAGGCGAAAGGCCAGCGTGACGCCGGGAGTGGGTTCGGTTCGACTGCGCGCGTATGGTACACGCGACTCGCCAGCTCTTCCTCGGCGATCGGCGCAAGGCCGAGACGCCGGGCGATGAGATCGGCGGCCGCGCGTTCGTTGTCGGCGCGACCCGCGATGAATTCGACCTCGGCGAGGCCATTGGCGGCAAGCTCGACGTCGAGCGAAAGGCTCGCCGCCGGGTCGAACGTCCACAATTTGCCTTGGTCGTCGAGCGATCTCGGGCGCGTCTCGTCCAGCCCTTGCGGCCGCGTCATCGATCCTTCGCCAAGGAACCTCGTACGAGAATCCTCATAACCAACGAGTTTCGCCCCAAGCGACAGCGAGCGGACGGCAAAAAATCCCATTTCGTGACGGGCGGCCCGCTTCGAACGCAGCAGACGATTGCGCGTAAAGATGGCGTTGAGATCGCGGATGAAGAAAGTCTCGACATGCATGCCGGCAAAGTCGAGATCGCGCATATAGGCGCCCGTCTCGTGGCCGGCGATCTCGGTGAAACTCGCCAAGCGGAAACGCCGGGCGCGTCCCGATTTGTCGGAGAATGTGAGACGCCAGGCGAGAATCGCGCCTTCGCCGTCCGGCCCCGCCTCCATTCGCGCTTCGAGCCCGTCGATTTCATTGACGATGACCGCTCCGTTGCGGCCCTTTTCCTCGAAGCGATAGGCGCCCGCCCGCCGCGCGGGTTCGAAGCCGATCGACCAGGGCTGCTCATCGCCCTCGCGAAGATAGAAGAACATGCCGCGCGATTGCAGAGGATCGAGCGGCCGTCGCGTAAGATCGATCGGAGACCCGCCACGCTCCTCGCCCGTCACAAAAACCGCACCGCGGCCGTCGCGCTTCAGATCGAGCCCGATCGAGCCGTTGGTCAGCGACACCTCCTGCGGCGTATCGTCAAGCGTATGAGGAACGCCGGCGAGCATTGGCGCGGCGGCGCCCGTTCGCTCCCGCAAGCGCTGCGCGACAATCAGCGCTGCAGCCGCAAAAGCGACGCCCGCGCAACAATAAGCGATCGCCATCGTATTGACTGGCCCTGGCAGCGGCGCGGCAGGGTTGTTGCGAAGCGCCTCGGCGCCGTTCCAGGCGTGATCCCAATCGGCGCCGTGCGGAATGTAGAAAGGTATCAGCAACGGCGCCCAGGTCGAAAAGCGGCGGATGCCGTCCGGCACGACGCGCGTTCGCGCGGCGTGACCGAGATAGCGCGCGGCGGCCTCGTCGGCGCGATCGCCGCCGATAAAGGTGAGATTAACCAATGTCGCGACACGCAGGCCCATGTGGTCGAACCAGATCAGCACGCGGAGCCAGTCATAAGCGAGAAGGCCCAGAAATACCGTCAGGCTGAAGTTGTTGAAATCGACCGGCGGCAGTCCGATATCGGCGCCGATCGACACCAAGGTACGAATGGCGCCGTCCTGATTGAACCAGCTCGGCTCGGGTTGTTGTCGGAGAAAGGAATTGATGATCGGCGCCATCCACAAGCCCCAACGCATCACCCGCACGGTTTGCGCCACCAGGCCTTCGATGCCGGCGCCGCTAACCAGCCCCTTGATCGGCCGCAAGCTGCGATCGAACAGGACATTGAGGAGTACGAAATTGACACCGAAGAGCGGCGCCGCGATCGACCAATTGATCACGCCCGCTAGGGATTCGGTATAAAACAACCTTACGCCGCCGACGATCTGGCCGAGATCGATCGCGCCATATTTGTTGAAGATCGGATAGGTCGTGAAATCGTTGAGGGCGCGGCCGGTGAGGGTATAATTGATATCCGCATAGGCCCAGAATTTGTCGGCGACGACCTTGATCTGCGGCGCGTCGAAATACCAACCGAGCGCGCCCGCAACGAGACCGCCAAGCACGGCGCCAAGCGCGTAAAGCCGCCAAGTCTGCAAAGCGCGTCGCTCGCCGCGAAGGATGCGCGACAGATCGAAAGCCAAATCGACGCCGGCGTAAGCGAGCGCGCCGACCAGAAACAGGGAAAGGAAGCGCGTCCCGCCGTCCGCATTGCGCAGGTCGGAGGTCAGCGCCACCGCAACGCCTAGCCCCACGACAGCGCCTCGCGCATAGGCGCGCGGGTCGCGATAAGCCGCTTTCAGGCGTCCGAAAAATGGCGGCGTTCCATCCGCGCTGCCAACGATCGTCGCCGCCAGGGGAAAAGCCAAAGCGCCAAGGAACGGCGATAGAAGGACTGCATTGTCCTTGACGAAACCAGCAAACGCCGCGCTCCTGAGAGGCGTCGCCAGGGCCAACACGCCGAACATGAAGAGCCCGCCGTAGATCGCGCCTTTGATCAAGCCGATGCGCCAATGCGCATAGACGGAAACGAAACTCGGCGCCTTGCCGCCGATCCAATCGAGCGCCACGCCGGTGAAGACATAGACGATGCTCCATAGGCCCGCCTGCGCGATCGCGGCGAATATCGCGCCGACAAAGATCGCGAGAACTGGCGAAAAGCCCGAGATTTGCGCGAAATTAGCGAGCGGCGGCGTTGCTGCGGCGAGCGCGGCGACCAAGATCAGCAGCCCATGCAGCTTCGGATCGAGCGCGGGACGTCCGGTACGCATCGTCGCAAAAGCCGCCAGCATCGCCTCGGCGACGATGAAGAGGACGACAGCGCGACCGACGAACACCTGTCCCTGAAAAGGCAGAGTGACGCCGGGCGTCAGCAGAGAGCCGAGTTCGCCCATGTGCCAGTCGGCGGCGAGCGTCATTGTCAGGTTGAAAAGGAATGGCGTCGCGATCAGCGCAACAGATTCAATGAATCTCAAGCTGCGCGCGCCGATGAGAAACGCAGCCAGGGAGCCGCCAAGATAGACGGCGTAAGCGATCTCGGCGCCGGCGAGATTGAAGAGAGGAACGTCCTGCCAGGGACCGGGCAATTGCCAGAACCCGATGCCGTTGTTACGCGCGATGGCGAAGATCGCAAAAGCAATGGCGTCGATAATAATTTGCACCGGCGATCCGGGCTGGCCGGTGGTGGTGAAACGCCATGCCGCGAGGCCCGCCGCTCCCAGGAGGGCTGCGCCGGTCCACGCCTGTAGCGTCAGCGAACTCCACAATGCCGCCGCGACGAGCGCCGCGCCACCAAGAGCAAGGACAAAAACAGGCACAGGCTTCTGGGCCGTGATTTCATTCATACGGGCGTCTCCCGAGCCAAGGCTTGGGCCAATGAAGCGCGACGCGCAAGCGCAACGCGACGCGCGGGCCTGCTAAAATGGGGATAAGGCTTTCGTGTGGTGCGCCTGTGATGCCATCCTCTCGCTCGCAGACATGTGAGCGCGGTCTGTAGTTCTATTAAAGATCAAACGCTTGCGCGGGAAGTTCTTCTCCTGTCTAAGTTCCGTTTCACCGAGTCCCGCCGTAAAGAATCGGGTCCGGCGACATCACGCGCCGGGAGAATCGCTAAGGGAGCGCATTAATGGCCATTGCCGCGAGCGACATTGAAAGCCGTACCACTGGGAAAATCGCCGCTCGTCTCGTTCCATTTCTAATCGTCTGCTACTTCGTCGCCTATCTCGATCGGGTCAATGTCGGCTTCGCTAAGCTGACAATGGACACGGATCTCGGCCTTTCCGACACGATGTTCGGATTTGGCGCAGGCGTTTTCTTCTTCGCTTATTTCCTCTTCGAAGTGCCTTCGAATCTCTTGCTGGACCGTTTCGGCGCGCGACGCTGGATCGCGCGCATCATGTTCTCCTGGGGTCTGATTTCGGGCGCCATGGCTTTTATTCCGCAGATCGCTTCGACAATCGGCCTCAGCGCCGAGCATACGTTCTATCTGCTGCGCATATTGCTCGGCTTCGCCGAAGCTGGGTTTTTCCCCGGCATAATCTTTTACCTGACGCTTTGGTTCCCTTCGTCGTATCGGGGTCGAATCATCGGCTATTTCATGGCGGCGATTCCGCTATCGTCTGCCATCGGCTCCCCAGTGTCGGCCTATCTCTTGACGCTGAACGGCGCCGCCGGATTCGCGGGATGGCAATGGCTGTTCCTTGCGGAAGCCGCCCCCGCGTTGATTCTGGCTTTCGTCGTTTTCTTCTATCTGACGGACTATCCGAAGGACGCCACGTGGCTTGCCGAAGACGAGCGGAGTTGGATCACGCAGCGTTTAGCGGCTGAAGAGCGGCAGCGCATTCAAACCCACCAGATTTCGATTTCGCAGGCCTTGTTCATGCCGCATGTCCTGGCTCTGGCGCTCGTTTATTTCGGCGCCGTCGCTTGCAACTATGGCATCAGCTTCTGGATGCCTTCGATCATCAAAGGCTTTGGCGTATCGATCGCCCTGACCGGCTGGATCAACGCCATTCCTTACGTGGTCGGTTTCATCGGCATGATATGGTACGGTCTTCATTCGGACGCCAAGATGGAGCGCAGCGGTCACGCGGCGGTGGCCTTGGCGATCGCCGCTGTCGGAATTGGCGTCTCGGCTTTCGTCGACGACCCGTTTCTCAAGATGATCGCCTTGACTTTCGGGGCATTCGGCGTCTTCGCCGTGTTGCCGATTTTCTGGACGTTGCCGACAGCCTTCCTCTCAGGCGCGGCCGCCGCGGCCGGCATCGCCGTCATCAATTCAATCGGCAATCTCGCCGGTTATTTTGGTCCGTTCATCATGGGGTGGTTGCATGATCTCACTGGCAGCTTTTCATATGCGCTACTCGCAATCGCGCTGTCAGCGGTGATCGCCATGATCATCGTTCTTGTGCTCGGCCACGACGCCTCGCTGGAACGTACTCCGGAAGCGGAAGGCAACGCAGCGCGGACCCATCCGTGAGGCTTGCAACGCCCGCTAGGGTTGTATCGGGCGCCCTTCCCTTCGCTTTGTTCAGGGTATAGGCAGGCGCGCTGCTTGAAGAAGCGGCGTGAGGTCTCCATCTACCAACTGCGCTTATGTCCAAACCGCCGTCCTCCTCTAAGCCGCTGAGCGGCCTTACTCATCTCGGCCATCTATCCGAGACGCCGCAGGAGCCCGCTGCGTCGATTCTCGAGCGTGTTCCCAATCCGCATCCCAAGGACAATTACGTCGCGCGCTTCACCGCGCCGGAATTTACTTCTCTCTGCCCGGTGACCGGCCAACCGGACTTTGCGCATTTGGTTATCGATCTCATTCCCGATCGCTGGCTCGTCGAATCGAAATCGCTGAAGCTTTATCTGGCGAGTTTCCGCAACCATGGCGCCTTCCACGAGGACTGCACCGTGAGGATCGGCAAGGACATCGCCGGCCTTTTGAAGCCGCGCTGGCTGCGCATTGGCGGCTATTGGTTCCCCCGCGGAGGCATTCCGATTGATGTTTTCTGGCAAACCGGAGCATTGCCGAAGGGCGTCTGGGCGCCGGAGCAGGGCGTCGCGCCCTATCGCGGGCGCGGTTAAAGGCTCCCGATTTTTTCACAATGACGTACGATAAGGGCGGATTTGATGGGATTGCATAATTTCGTTTCGACTGAATGGCTTGCAGGACGATTAAATCAACCAGAACTCGGCATCATCGACGCCTCTTGGCATTTGCCGACGGCCGGCCGCAGCGCCGCCGAAGAATTCCGCGCCAGACACATTCCCGGCGCCGGTTTCTTCGACATCGAAACCGTCGCTGACAGGTCGAGCGACCTGCCGCATATGTTGCCGGACGCGGACGCTTTCGCCGCCGCCATGGGCAAGCTTGGCCTCGACGAGACGATGACGATTATCGTCTATGATTCTCTTGGCCTCGTCTCAGCGGCGCGTGTCTGGTGGACGCTCCGCGTTTTCGGCGTCGCCAACGTCAAAATCCTCGAAGGCGGATTGCCGAAGTGGCTCAAGGAAGGGCGCCCGATCGAGGAAGGCGAGTCGGTCCGGCGACCAAAAGTCTTTACCGTCCGCCAATTGGCGTCGCGGGGCGCCGTATCGATCGAGGACGTTCGCGCCGCCTTGGCGAGTCAAACCGTCCAGGTCGTCGACGCTCGCCCGGCGAATCGCTTCCAAGGCTTAGCCCCGGAGCCGCGGCCTGGCCTGAAAAGCGGTCATATGCCAGGCGCGCTCAACCTGCCCTATGTCGAAATCGTCGAAGGCGGCAAACTCAAATCGCCCCCCGCCTTAACCGACACTTTTGCTGCACATGGCGTCGACCTCAAAAAGCCGATCATCACCACCTGCGGCTCCGGCGTAACGGCGGCGATCCTGGCGCTCGCCGCCGAAGAGGCTGGCGGCAAAGTGGCGGGCCTCTACGACGGCTCCTGGGCCGAATGGGGCGGCAGAGCGGATTGCCCCGTCGAGACGGGGCCGGGCCGTTTAAAGAGAGCCTGAGGCCCTCGCTTAGCGCCGAAGCAGCGAATGCCCTGGTACGGCAATCTCAGTGTCGGCGCTTCTCGTCCTGCGCAATTTCAATCCTGACGATGGCGACTTTTGCCGGACGGGCGCTCGTCGGCGCAGGCGCGCTTTTGATCGGCGTCTTCCTGGCGAGGCCTTTCGGGCGGCAGCGCGCCAAATAGCCCTGAACGCTTTTTCGGTGTGGACGGTCGCCCGATCAAAGCGACAAGTCGTTTGAACGATCGGCTGCACGGGTCTACCGCTACCTCTATGAGCGCGCCCTTCCACGCCGACCTGCATATCCATTCCAAATATTCTCGCGCGACAAGCCGCGACCTCGATCTGGAGCATCTCGCCTGGTGGGCGGCACGAAAAGGGATTTCGGTCGTCGGCACGGGCGATTGCGTGCATCCGATCTGGCTAGCCGAATTGAAGGACAAACTTGTCCCCGACGGCGGCGGCCTGTTTCGTTTGAGGGGCGAGGTCGAGGCGGAAATCTTCAAGACCTTGCCGCTGTCCTGCCGTGCGCCTGTCCGCTTCATGCTGTCGACCGAAATTTCGACGATCTATAAGAAGGGCGAGAAGACCCGCAAAATCCATCACTTGATCTATGCGCCGGATTTCGCCGCCGCCGATCGCCTCGCCGCGAGCCTCGCCCGTATCGGCAATATCGCCTCGGACGGAAGGCCGATCCTCGGACTCGACTCGCGCGATTTGTTGGAGATCGCGCTACAGTCTGGGCCGGACTCTTATCTTGTCCCGGCCCACATCTGGACGCCCTGGTTCGCCGCCATGGGCTCGATGTCAGGCTTCGATTCCATCGACGAATGCTATCGCGATCTCGCCAAACATATTTTCGCCGTCGAGACGGGACTTTCCTCAGACCCGGCGATGAATTGGCGACTTTCCTCGCTCGACCGGTTTCGCCTGACCTCCAATTCCGACGCGCATTCGCCGGGCAAGCTCGGCCGCGAGGCGACGCGCTTTTCCTGCGAGCCAGATTATTTCTCCATTCGCCGCGCCTTGGAGACAGGCGATGGCTATGTCGGCACCGTCGAGTTCTTTCCAGAGGAAGGAAAGTACCATCTCGACGGCCATCGCGCTTGCGGCGTACGTTTGGAGCCAACCGAGACGATCGCGCTCGGCGGTCTCTGTCCCGTTTGCGGAAATCGGGTCACGGTCGGCGTCGCTCATCGGATCGAGGCTCTGGCCGACCGCAGCGAGAAAGAAGCCCTGCCGCCCGCTACCGCCGGCGCAGTCACCAGCCTGACGCCGCTGCCGGAAATTCTCTCCGAGCTCTTGGAAAGCGGCGTCGCCTCGCAAGGCGTTTCGCGCGCCTATGATCGCGTCACCGCCGCGCTCGGCCCCGAACTGACGATCCTCGAACAAGCGCCGATCGAAGATGTGGCCAAGGCCGATCCGCTCCTTGGCGAAGCCATCACCCGCTTGCGCAAAGGCGAGGTCATTCGCCAGGCCGGCTATGACGGCGAGTATGGCGTGATCCGCCTTTTCGAAGAGGCTGAGCTGCGCCGTATGACCAAAGGCGGCTTGCTGTTCGATACGCCTGCGCCGCGACGGCGCGCCGCTTCTGCGCCGGCGACGGTGGCCATATTGCAGCCGGCGGCGTCCCCGCCGATCGAACCGGTTCTCGCAACGGGCGCCGGCGTGCTTGCCGGCCTCGACGACGACCAGCGCCGCGCCGCTGAAGCCATCGACGGCGCTGTCGTCGTACTAGCAGGGCCGGGCGCCGGCAAGACGCGCATGCTGACCCGAAGGCTCGCGCATCTCGTGCTCGAGCGCGGCGCTCCAGCGGCGACCTGTCTCGCCCTCACCTTTACACGACGCGCGACGGTCGAGCTTAAAGATAGATTGGCCGCTCTTATTCCGGCCGAGGCGGGCGAATGCGTGGTCCATAGTTTTCATTCCCTCGGTCTGACAATACTCCGCGCCGATGGCGAGTCCATCGGACTCGACAGAGGCTTTGTCGTCGCCGATGAACGCCAACGCGCGGCGGCGCTCGCGCGCGAGATGCAAATTCCCGAAGCCAAGGCGGCGCGCCTTTTGAAGACGGTGTCGTTGCTGAAGCGTACGGGCGCCAAGGCCGAAGGCGAAACTGCCGAGGCCTTCGCCGCCGCCCGCCGCATCGACAAAGAAAGAAACTGGATCGATTTCGACGATCTGATTGCGCTTTCCGTCGAACTCCTGCAGTCGAATACCGAAGTCGTCGCGCGCTGGCGCCGGCGGTTCCGACATATTTGCGTCGACGAATTCCAGGACGTCGACGAACAACAATACAGGCTCATCCGCCTGCTCGCCGACGGCCACGCAAGCCTCTGCGTGATCGGCGATCCCAATCAGGCGATCTATGGCTTCCGCGGCGCAGACGCCGCCTGTTTTCAGCGCTTTGCTCAGGATTTTCCTGCCGCGCGACGGCTGGAGCTTTCGCGCAATTATCGTTCGAGCGGCGCCATCGTCGCCGCCAGTGCGCAGGTGATCGGCGCGAAGCGCGGGCCGGCGACCACGCGAGCTTTCGAAGCGCCGCTGACGGTGCATGTCGCCGCCGATGAAAGGGTGGAAGCGGAATTCGTCGCCGAGACGATCGAAAGTCTGCTCGGCGGCCATGACCTGATCGCCGCTCATCGCGGCAAACGCGCCAAGGGCGAGGCGCGTTCTCTCAGTTTTGCGGATTTCGCCGTCCTTTATCGTACCGACGCGCAATCCGCGGCGCTGCGTCAGGCCCTGGACGCCGCCGGCATTCCTTTCAAGAAGAGTACGCCCGCCGCCATCGCCGTCCAGCCGGCGGTTCGAGCCCTGTTACGCGCGCTATCGCAACAAGAGATATGCGCTGACCTCGCCGCGCGCATCGCGGCGGCGGCGATCCAGGTCCGTCGCGAGGATGCCGAATGCGATCTCGGCGCCCTTGGCGAAGCCAAGCGCTGGCTCGATGCGCTCGCCGGGTCGGCCGACGAGGCGCGGTTGCGCGAGCAAATCGCGCTATCGACCGAGGCCGACTTTTGGGATCCCCGCGCCGATCGCGTCTCGCTGCTCACGATGCACGCCGCTAAGGGCCTCGAATTCTCTGTTGTATTCGTGGTTGGCATGGAGGACGGGCTAACGCCCTTCTCCTGGGGCGCTTTCCGCGATGAAGCGCGCGACGAGGACGAAACGCGCGATCTAGCCGCCGAAGAGCGGCGGCTCTTCTATGTCGCAATGACCCGCGCCAAGGACCGGCTGTACCTCTCGCGCGCTTCGCAGCGAAGCTGGCGCGGCCAAGTCCGCATGCTTTCCGCTTCGCCCTATCTCGACGAGATCGCGCCGGAGCTGATCACGAGCGAGATCGCGCCGAAGCGAAAGAGAAGCGTCGAAGCGCGGCAATATAGTTTATTTTGAAGGCTGGCGCTGAGGGTCTGATAGTCGCCTCACGGCGCGTCTCTTGGATCCCAGTCCGTGACGTATCCGCGCTCCAATCCGTCGAGCGCCGCGATCTGCGACGCGGTCAGCCTGACTTGCGACGCCGCGAGATTCTCCGCCTGCCGCTGCGGTCGCACCGATTTCGGCAGCACCATCAGCCCATGGTGCAAACCCCAAGCGAGCACGGCCTGCGCCGGCGTGACGCCGGCTTCCTTCGCGACTTTCCGGACGGTCGGATCATCCACGACCTCGCCCTTGGCGAGTGGGCAATAGGCCGCGACGGCGACATTGTTCTTCGCGCACCAGGAGCGCACTGCGCGCTGCTGCAGGAAAGGATGCACTTCGATCTGGTTGACCATCGGCGCAATTCGTGCGCGCCCTACCAATTCCTCAAGATGGTGAACCATGTAATTGCTGACGCCGATCGCGCGCACGCGGCCTTCGTCATAGAGCCTTTCAAGCGCGCGCCAGGAATCTAACCTCAACTTCGGCACAGGCCAGTGGAGTAGGAAAAGATCGACCGTTTCCAACCCGAGCGCGCCGCGGCTCTCGTCGAAAGCGACGAGCGTTCGATCGAAGCCATGATCCGAATTCCAAAGCTTGGTGGTGACGAAAAGCTGCTCGCGCGCGACGCCGCTTTCGCGCATTGCTTTGCCGACATCGGCCTCGTTGCCATAGAGCCGCGCGGTGTCGATATGGCGATAGCCGAGACGAATGGCCGAGGCGACAGATTCACGCGTGTCGCGGCCGCGCGGCACAAGGTACACGCCGAGGCCGATGCGCGGCATAAGCACGCCATTGGCAAGTTTCGCGAGCAGCACGGCGTCTCTACTCGCTCCAGACGTCATCAGCGCCCGCCGCCACTCGCCAGAGCTGGCGGCGACTCAGCCCGCGCCTCGCGCGCGGCCTTCGCCATGGCCGCGAGCGCCGCCTGCCCTTCGGGTTGGATAAGGCCGGCCGACATGATCAGCTTGGCCGCATCGTCCGGCGTCATCGGCAGCTCGATCACCTCGTCAGCCGGAAGAAAAAAGTAGAAGCCGGTCGTCGGGTTCGGCGTGCAAGGCAGGAAGACCGAAATATGCTCGCCCGGCGGCAACGCGCCGGCGACAGACAACGCGGGATCGGACGAAATGAAGACGATCGTCCAAGAACCTTTGCTCGGAAATTCGACGAGGCCCACGCGGCGGAATTGCGTGCCGCTCTGCGAAAAAAGCGTCTCGAAAATCTGTTTGACGCCCTTATAGACGCCGCGCACCAACGGCATGCGCGCGAGCGCACGCTCGCCAAGGCGAACCAGCGTGCGTCCGGCAAGGTTCGCGGTCAAAAATCCGAGCAGCGTCAGCCCGACAAAAGCGATGACGACGCCGAAGCCCGGCACGTGAAACGCCAGATAGGAATCAGGCCAATAGCGCGTGGGCACGAGCGGCTTGACCCAATTGTCGACCGTGTCGATCGCCCACCAGGCGATATAAAGGGTGACCGCGATCGGCCCGAAGACGACCAGTCCGGTGAAAAACCACGTGCGAATCCGCGCGCCAAAACTGCGCGACGGCAGGGCGGGCTGAACGTCTGATATATTGTTTGGCGCAATAGACATAAGCAACCGCCTCGCGGCCCACCCCTCGTCCGCCCTCGGCTTCAAAAAGGCAGATTACACCAATGAAGACAGGCTCGGAAGCGTGAGATTTACGCAGCCTAGCGCCGAAGCATTCGTCAAGTCGTTCAAATCATCGGCATTTTCGTGCGCCGCAAAATGACAAACAGCTTCAAGAGGCGTAGGACTCATCCCACTATGCAGGGCGAGATTTCGTGCATGTGAGCTTATCTTCCAGCAACTGACGGAACGCGTTCGCGCGGCGCCCTGCGGTTTGGAGGAACGGTCATGGCGAATCTTCACATCTTCGTCGGCCAGGACGTAGGTTCTGACCTTCCAGTCGTGCGCAAACTTGGCGCCGACGACATCAAGCAGGCCCTGGCGCGAGGCTTCGATGATTTCCGCGCCATGCCTTCGCATCTTCTCTTCCTCGGCTTGATCTATCCGATCTGCGGCATGGTCCTCGCTTACGTCACGTCGCAGCAGAACGTGCTGCAGCTTCTGTTTCCGCTTGCCTCTGGCTTCGCGCTTGTCGGCCCCTTTGCCGCGATCGGCCTTTATGAGATGAGCCGACGGCGAGAGTTGGGGCTCGACACGTCATGGCGTCACGCCTTCGAAGTGATCCGCTCGCCATCGATCCCGTCGATCATTGCCCTCGGCCTCGTACAGGTTGCGATTTTCGCGCTCTGGCTGGCGTCGGCGCAAATACTCTATGGATTGCTCTACGGGCCCGAGCCGCCCGCTGCGTACACGGCTTTCCTGTCCGATATTTTCTCGACAGGACGCGGGCAGGCTCTGATCTTGATCGGCTGTTTCGTCGGCTTCTGCTTCGCCGTCGTCTCTTTCTCGATCAGCGTCGTCGCTTTTCCGCTGCTCCTCGATCGCGACCTCGGCGCGGCCGCAGCAGTCGGCGCTTCGGTAAAGGTCGTTTTAGAAAATCCGGTGACGATGGCGCTCTGGGGCCTGACGGTGACCGGCTTGCTCTTCCTCGGCTCCATCCCGCTCTTCCTCGGCCTCGTAATTGTCATGCCCGTGCTCGGCCACGCGACCTGGCACATGTATCGAAGGGCGATCGAGCGCGATCCGGCGCATGAATACAAGGTCGATTGGCCATCGGAGCGAATGGGACGACCAGCAAGCCAAGTCGCGTCGGCTCATTCGGTTCTGTTCCCGTGGCCGAAGTCTGAGCAATGAGTTTGACGGTCTTTTTTCGCTGACCAGGAGACGCGCGGCTTTCCCCCTTCTACGACCAACAGCAAGAAAGTGAGCGTGCGTCACCCGCAGCCGGAGGATGTACGTACTGTGGGCATCCGCGACAGTGAGCGCATGCGGCCGCCATTAATGGCTCGGGGCCGGATATCGCCAAGCCTCAGCTCGCGTCGCTTGAATTGCGGGTTTCCCAATTTGCAATACAAAGAAAAATTGGCTGGATTTGCGCAATGCGACCAAATTGATCGGCGATTTCAAAGGGAAATCTGTGTGTCCCTGTCGGACCGACTTCGCTACGCTTATATTTGCTTGCGATCGCGCTGAAGAAGCGACTCAGGCGCGTCACGAGGCTAGGCGCTCGCGCGGGTCGCCGACCGCCCTACTCCACCGTCACTGACTTCGCCAAATTCCGCGGCTGATCGGCGTCCTTGCCCATGAAGACCGCGGTATGGTACGCGATCAACTGCACCGGCGCCGCATAGACGATGGGCGCGAATTCGTAACCCATCGCCGGCATCGGAAAGAAAGCGGCGAGATCGACCGCGGCGTGCTCGGCGGCGCGCTTGTCGCCGATCAGGATGATGCGCCCGCCGCGCGCCGCGACCTCTTGCATGTTGGAGACCGTCTTTTCGAAGACCGGATCATTCGGCGCGATCACGATCACGGGCATGGACTCGTCGATCAGCGCGATCGGACCGTGCTTGAGTTCGCCGGCGGCGTAGCCTTCGGCGTGGATGTACGAGAGCTCCTTGAGCTTCAGCGCGCCTTCCAGGGCCAACGGATAGGACAGGCCGCGGCCGAGGTACAAAACGTCGCGCGCCTTGGCGAGCATGTGGGCGAGACTCTCGATCGCCGGCTCATGCTTTAACACTTCGGCAATCAGGCCAGGCACGGCGACGAGTTGTTTGACGAGCGCCGTTTCGCTCGCTTCGTCCAGTGTCCCTCGCGCGCGGCCGAGCCCTAAGGCGAGCGCCGCCAGGACGGCGAGCTGGCAGGTGAAGGCCTTTGTCGAGGCGACGCCGATTTCCGGACCGGCCATGATCGGCGCTGGCTTATCGGCGAGACGCGCAATGCTGGACGACGGCACATTCACGACCGCGACAATCTTGGCGCCATGCTCTTTGGCGTAGCGCACCGACGCGAGCGTATCGGCTGTCTCGCCCGATTGCGATATGGCGATGACGACATCATCCTTTTCGATCGGCGCTTCGCGATAACGATATTCGGAGGCGACGTCGATCTCGACCGGCAGTCTGGCGAAACGTTCGATCCAATATTTGGCGGTAAGACCGGCCATATAGGCTGTGCCACAGGCGCAGATGGTCAGGCGCTTGAGCTTCCTAGGGTCCACCGGCCAGTCAAAGGGACGTACACGAAGCCTTGATAGATCGAGATATTGCGCCAGCGCATGACTCAAGACTTCCGGCTGCTCGTGAATCTCTTTGGCCATGAAGTGGCGATACTCGCCCTTCTCGATGAGAAGACTGCCGGCGGGGCTGCGTTGGCGGCGGCGTGTGACGATCGCGCCCGAGGCGTCGTGAAACTCTGCGCCTTCGCGCGTCAACACAACCCAATCGCCTTCCTCGAGGTAGGAGATCTCGTCGGTGAAAGGCGCAAGCGCCAAAGCGTCGGAACCCAGGTACATCTCGCCGTCGCCATAGCCGACCGCAAGGGGCGCGCCTTGCCGGGCGCCAATGAGAAGATTGTCCTCTCCATCGAAGAGGAACGCCAGCGCATAAGCGCCACGCATACGCGGCAAAGCCGCCGCGACGGCCTCGACCGGCGTCTTGTTCTTGGCGATTTCCTCAGTGACTAGGAAGGCGGCGACTTCCGAATCCGTCTCAGTCTCGAAACGATGGCCCTTGGCGGCCAGTTCTTCGCGGAGCTCGCGAAAATTCTCAATGATTCCGTTATGGACCACAGCCAGCCGGCTGCTGGCGTGGGGATGGGCGTTGGCTTCACTCGGCTTGCCGTGAGTCGCCCAGCGCGTATGGCCAATGCCGATCGCGCCTTTAAGAGGTTCTTGGGACAGGCGCGTTTCGAGATTGCGCAGCTTGCCCTCGGCGCGCCGGCGGGTCAGCCGGCCGTCCTCCAAAGTGGCGATTCCTGCCGAGTCATAACCGCGATATTCGAGGCGCTTCAGCGCGTCGAGGATTTGCCCGGCCACCGGCTGGCCGCCAAGAATGCCGACAATGCCGCACATTTAACGGTCTGTCCCCATTTGAAACGGACGCTTTATTGGGAGCAAGAGCTAGACCAGAGACCGGAAACCACCAAGTCACGTTGAATGACCGAATGTGACGCTGAACGGGTCGCGAATGGTCGAAGCTGGTGTGGCGGCCGTCCCTTTGGCATGATCCGGGCGTGGGAGCGGAACCTAAATCGGAGAGCAAAAATGGCCGGAGTTTTGGCGCCTAACTGCTGCCTGCTGGTCCTGGCCGCAACCCTATGGCCGCTGGCGGCCGGCGCTGCTTCCCGGCCGGCCGTCGAGGCGCCGCATGGGATCGTCGTCTCGTCGCAACATCTGGCTTCGGAGATCGGCGCCGAGATCCTAAAACAAGGGGGCAATGCGATCGACGCCGCGGTGGCGGTCGGCTATGCCCAGGCCGTCACCAATCCTTGCTGCGCGAATATCGGCGGCGGCGGCTTCATGCTCATCCATCTCGCGAAGGACAATCGGGACGTCTTCATCAACTTCCGCGAAACGGCGCCGGGCGCGGCGACCAAGACCATGTATCTCGACGATAAAGGCGAGCCGATCAAAGATGCAAGCCTCACCGGCTACCGCGCCGTGGCGACGCCAGGCACAGTGCTCGGCCTCGACACGGCGCTTAAAAAATATGGGACGATGTCGCGGGCCGACGTCATGGCGCCGGCGATCAAGCTCGCCCGCGACGGCTTCGTTCTGGCGCGGGCCGATACGGACATTATAGACGCAGGCGCAACCCGCATAAAGCGCGACCCTGTCGCGACGCAACTTTTCTTTCGATCCGACGGTTCGCCGCTGCAGCCCGGCGATCGCCAGATTCAGTCCGACCTCGCCGATACGCTGCAAACGATCGCCGAGAAAGGGCCTGACGCTTTCTACAAAGGAGAGATCGCTCAGAAAATTGAAACGGCGATGAAAGCCAATGGCGGGATCATGACGACGAAAGACCTCGCCGATTATACGATCACTGAGACCGCGCCGGTTTCTTGTACCTACCGGGGCTTCGTCTTTTCTTCTTCGCCGCCGCCGTCCTCCGGCGGGGCTACCTTATGCGAAATTCTCAATATCCTCGAAGGCTATGACATGCGCGGGCTCGGTTTTCACTCGGCCGCGAGCGTGCACAATATGGTCGAGGCGATGCGTCACGCCTATATGGATCGCAATACCTATCTCGGCGACCCGGCCTTTGTGAAAAACCCGCTCGATCGCCTGTTGAGCAAGGACTACGCCGCCGCCATCCGCGCCAAGATCGAGCCCGACAAGGCGACGCCGTCCAAAGAGGTGCAGCCCGGCGTCGCGCCGCATGAGAAGACCGAGACGACGCATTATTCCGTGATCGATAAGGATGGCAATGCGGTCGCCGTCACCTATACCGTCAACGGCATTTTCGGCGCAGCCGTCATCGCGCCTGGGACCGGCTTTTTCCTGAATGACGAGATGGACGATTTCACCATCAAGCCGGGCGTGCCGAATTTGTTTGGCCTCGTGCAAGGTGAAGCCAATTCGATCGCGCCGGGTAAACGGCCGCTCTCGTCGATGGCCCCGACGCTCATCTCGAAGGACGGACGCATTTTTCTCGCGCTCGGCTCACCCGGCGGCTCACGCATCATCACGACGGTGCTGGAGACCGCGCTCAACATGATCGACTACGACATGCAGCCTCAGGAGGCCGTCGACGCGCCGCGCATCCATCATCAATGGCTGCCGGACGAGGTCGACGTCGAGCCTTTCGCGCTCTCGCCTGACACGGAGAAAATGCTGACGGCGATGGGCTACAAGATCAAAACGCAGACGCCGTGGAGCGCCGCGGAAGTCGCCGCCGCGCCTTTCCCAAATCCAGCGAGCACAGGGCCGGCGTCCTCGGGCAATGACTCGACGTTTGGCGGGAACATGCGCCCTGGGTACGTTTACGGCGCAAGTGATGACCGTCGCCCTGCAGGATTAGCCGTGGGCGAGTGATCTCCTCTTCTCCCCGTTTCGCGTGGAGAGATACGCCTACCGGCTGGGCCATTCCCAACGCGGCTTATCGAGGAGCCGCAATCCGGCGATCACCGTCTCGCCAAGCTCCTTCTCCAGGGCGATGGCGCGGACGTCCTTTTCGCGGCTCAGCGCCCTGATGAGCGCTTCATTATGCGTGACCACGACCACCTGCGACTGCCCCGACGCCGCAATGATCAGTCGGGCGAGCGCCGGCACGAGGTCGGGATGAAGGCTGGTCTCCGGCTCGTTGAGGACCAGGAGCGAAGGCGGCCGCGGCGTCAGTAGCGCGGCGATCAGCAAGAGATAGCGCAGCGTGCCGTCCGACAGTTCCGCCGCTTTCAACGGCCTCAGGAGACCATGCTGGCGGAGCGTCGCTTCGAAACGTCCTTCGCTGATCAATATATCAAGCCGCGCCTTGGGAAAGGCGTCGTCCACCGCCCGATCGAGACCGTCGCGATCACCTATCTCCCTGATCGTCTGCAGCGCCGCGGCGAGATCGGCGCCGCTATCGCTCAAGACTGGCGTATGCGTTCCGATTTGCGGTTGGCGCGCCGGCGCTTCGGCGTCGGTTCGGAAATGGTCGTAGAAGCGCCACGAACGGATACGCTCTCGTACGGCGATCATCTCCGGCGCGGCGTGAGGATCAGAATACTCCGTGATCATGCTTTCGAAGGTCGAGAGCGGATGGGGAATTGTGCGCCAGACGCCGTTCTCGTCGCTCGCGCGAAGGACGGGTCCGCGGCGGTCGACCAGTTTTGTCGCCTCACGGAAGAATGGACCGGCCCAGATACATTCTCGTTTGATCTCGGGGTCGAGCAGGAAAGCCGATGTCCCTGGCTTCGTATTCGGCAAGCCAAGGTCGACGGCATAGCCGAAATCATTGGAGGCAAACCCCAGCCTCAAATGGGTCGACTCGGTCCGTGGGCCGCCTTCGACGGGTACGCTGCCTCGTTTCATTGCTCGGCCGAGTTTCTCCGGTCCCGCCCACAGCGTCGACGGCAATCCACCGTCACGCGCCAACGATGCGACGAGACCACCCTTCGCGGCCTCGGCGAGGAGACGAAGCGCGCGGTAGAGGCTCGATTTGCCGCTGCCATTCGGGCCGGTGACGATATTCAATCGATCCAGGGGAATGATCAGATCACGCAAGGAACGGTAGCTGGCGACGGCGAGCGTGGTAAGCATGGCTGACTTCAAATCTAAGAACGGATCGGTATCAAAACAATTTCATCAAAGCCTATTTGCATCGCGATCCCTTGTACTGCGCTCGTCAGTCGACACTAAATTTCGCCAGAATCGTCTCCGTGACGACATCCGTTAAGGGTTGGACGGCCTTGCGTGCTTTGATGATGACAACGACCAGCGTGCGGAGAAGATCGAGATCCGGGACAGGACGGAGAGCCATGAATAAGTTCTCCCAATGACCGCCATTAGAACAACTCGTTCCCTCTGCTTGTCAATACCGCACATGGTCCGCTTCGAGACGAGTTAAGGGAGACATCCGATGTCAATCATTTATGTCGCCCGGACTCACGGCAGATCATACTCTTCCTTAGTACCATTGCGCAACGGCGGTCCATTCCGGAATAATTGCCGATAACCGTTGAGCGTATCCATATATTCGCGTACCCGGGCGATCTTGCCGTCGCGGCATTCGAAGACGAAGCAATAATCATTCTCGTAACGTGCGCCGTCCGGCAGGCTCGCCGTCATGCGCTCCTCCACGACGACGATCGGGCCGTCTGCGTAAAATCCGCGAAAGTCGATTTTCAAATCGAGGAACAGGCGTCGCATATCTTTGGCGATGAAAGAGGCGATTGCCTCGGCGCCTTTAAAGCCGGCGGCGCCGTTAAAGGCCTGCGCCGTGCCATTCGCTTGCGGCGCAATCCATTCGACGTCGTCCGCGAACATTTGCGCGATCCGGCTCGCGTTGCGACTCGCAAAGGCGCTCCAGGCCTCAATGACCAGCGCCCTGCTTTCCTCTGTTTTCATCGAAGCCTCCTTATCAGACCCGACAAAACGTAGGCGGGTCGTTGCGGCCCCGCGTGCGATTTTCGGACATGGTCGCCGCGGCGATGATGTCCGAAAACCGCCAGTCATGGCCCGCTTTTGCGCTATAGTGACAGCATGACGCTTGACCCGATCCTCTGCTATCGCGCCGTCCAGGCGCGGGACGCCCGCTACGACGGTCTGTTCTTTACTTGCGTGAAGACGACTGGGATCTACTGCCGGCCGATTTGCCCGGCCCGCCCGCCAAAATTTGAGAATTGCACGTTCGCGCCGACGGCCGCCGCCGCACAGGAAGCCGGCTTTCGGCCGTGCTTGCGCTGCCGTCCAGAAAGCTCGCCGGAACTCGGCGCTTGGCGTGGAACATCGGCGACGGTATCGCGGGCGCTCAGTTTAATCGAGGAAGGCGCGCTCGATGACGATGATGTCGAGGCGCTGGCCGAACGATTAGGGATCGGCGAGCGGCATTTGCGCCGTCTCTTCCAGCAACACCTCGGCGCCGCCCCGATCACCGTGGCCCAGACCCGTCGCGTCTTGCTCGCCAAGCAGCTCATTCATGACACGGATCTGCCGATGACGGAGGTCGCTTTGGCGAGCGGCTTTTCAAGCCTTCGTCGCTTCAATGAGACGTTCCAACAGCTTTATCGGCGGCCGCCCAGCGAGCTGAGGCGGCGCGCGGGCGGAAAACCACCGGCCTCGGATATCTCGCTCCTCTTGTCGTACCGGCCGCCCTACGACTGGGATTCGATGATCCGGTTTCTGGCGGCGCGCGCCCTGCCCGGCCTCGAAAGCGTTAGCGAGGGGCGTTATTCGCGCGTTGTCGCGCTGGGCGGCGCGGTAGGTTCGGTCGAGATCGCGCATGCGCCGGCGCAGTCGGCTTTAAGGGCGCTGATCCGCTTTCCAAGGCTCGATCTTCTGCCGGCGATCATTCTACGCATCCGTCGTCTCTTCGACCTTGGCGCCGACCCAATCGCCATCGGAACGGCCTTGTCGCGCGACGCTCATCTCGCGCCGCTCGTCGCCACACGGCCCGGGTTGCGTTTGCCCGGCGCGTGGGACGCTTTCGAGATTGCGGTGCGGGCGATGCTCGGTCAGCAGATCACAGTGAAGGCCGCGACACGTCTTGGCGGCAAACTCGTCGCTGCACTCGGTACGCCAATCGGCGAAAGCGCCATCAAAGGATTGACGCACGGCTTCCCAGCACCGGACCAATTCGATCTTGAAATACTGGCTCGTCTCGGCATGCCGAGGACCCGCGCAGCGGCTCTGGCGGCGCTCGCGACAGCCGCTGCTGCGGATCCCAATCTGTTCCATCGCCGCGGCGATCTCGATGAAGCCGTCGAGCAATTGCGTCGTCTGCCCGGCATCGGCGAATGGACCGCGCAATATATCGCCATGCGCGCGTTGCGCGAGAGCGACGCCTTCCTCGCCGGCGACGTCGCAGTACAGCGCGCGTTCGAGGTCGCCGGTCGGCGACCGAAGCCGCGCGAATTGCTCGCCCGCGCCGAGGCGTGGCGGCCATGGCGCGCCTATGCCGTGTTGCATTTGTGGATGGCCGAGCCCGCGCCGGAACTTGCCGCGATAAAGGAAAACGCCAATGCGCTTGCAGCTTGACCGTTGGTCCTCACCGATCGGCGACATTCTTCTGGTCTTCGACGATCAAGGCGCATTACGCGCGCTGGACTTCCAAGATTATGAGGCACGGATGACGACGCTGCTGCGGCGTCAATACGGCGCCGTCGAGCTTTACGATGGCCCCGCGCCTCCCTCCGAGAAGCATGCGCTCAAGGCCTATTTCAACGGCGATCTCGCCGCGCTAGACAAAATTCAGGTCGCGACCGGCGGCTCTGATTTCCAGCGCGAGGTCTGGAAGGCTTTGCGCGCCGTTCCGGCCGGCGCGACGACGAGCTACGGCCAACTCGCCACAGACCTTGGCCGGCCGAACTCAAGCCGCGCGGTCGGCCTCGCCAATGGCGCTAACCCCGTCGCCATCGTCGTGCCCTGTCACCGCGTGATTGGCGCAAATGGCGCCTTGACCGGCTACGGCGGCGGTCTGCCGCGCAAGCGCTGGCTGCTCGATCACGAGCGGCGATTTTCGTCTCCGAAGCAAAACCAAGGGCTATTTTCCCCCGAATTCGACCTCACGGCGTCGCGATTGGCGTCTTAACCGCGGAAATGCGATCTTCCCGCAGAAACAATCGCTAAAAGCGCGGGATATGGCCAAAAACGAATTCGAGGTCGTCATTATCGGCGGCGGGGCGGCGGGCGTCGCCGCCGGGCGGCGGCTTCATGACGCCGGTCTCGATGTGCTGATCCTCGAAGCGCGCGACCGGCTTGGCGGTCGCGCCTGGACGATCGTCGACGAATCCGGTAACGCGCTGGACCTCGGTTGCGGCTGGCTTCACTCGGCGGATCAAAATCCGTGGCGGGAAATCGCCGAGGCGAAAGGCCTCGCCATCGATCGCACACCGCCGCCCTGGTCACGCCCATCAGCGCAGACGGGGTTCCCAAAGTCGGAGCAAGCAGCTTTTTTTGAAGCGCTTACGGCATTTCGCCAGCGAACGGACGAGGCTGGCGACATCGAGCCGGACCGGTCGGCGGCCTCGCTGCTCAAGCCTGGCGAGCGATGGAACCCGCTCATGGACGCCGTCAGTACGTTCTATAGCGGCGTCGAACTCGATCGCGTCTCCATCCGCGACCTCGCGCGCTATGACGACAGCGGCGTCAATTGGCGGCTCGCCTCAGGCTACGGCGCGCTCATCGCCGGGCACGGCGCAATCGTACCGGCGAGATTCAATTGCGAGGCGACGCGCATTGACCGGCGAGGCTCGCGTCTGCGGATTGAGACGCAGCAAGGCCCAATCACGGCTGATGCGATCGTCGTCACCCTGCCGAGCAATCTCCTCGCGGAACAAGCCGATCTCTTTCTTCCTTACTTGCCGGAGAAGACCGATGCCGCCGCGGGTGTACCTTTGGGACTTGCCGACAAACTTTTTCTGTCGCTCGCTGACGCCGAACAATTCGACAAAGACAGCCGCTGTTTTGGCAGAACCGATCGGACCGAGACCGCCGCCTATCATTTAAGGCCCCTCGGCCGCCCGATGATTGAATCCTATTTCGGCGGCTCCTTAGCCGCGGAGCTTGAAAAAGGCGGCGTCGCCGCTTTCTTCGACTTTGCTTCCGCCGAATTGCAGGACCTTTTCGGGGCGGATTTCAGAAAGAGAATTAAGCCGCTTGCCGCGCATTCCTGGGCCGCCGATCTCTATGCACGAGGCTCCTATTCCTATGCTTTGCCTGGCAAGGCTGATTGCCGCGCGGCGCTGGCTGCACCGGTTGAGGATCGAATCTTCTTCGCGGGCGAGGCTTGCTCCACGCACGATTTCTCCACGGCGCACGGCGCCTATCGGACGGGCCTTGCGGCCGCCGATCAAGCGATCGCGGCGCGTCAGAGCGCCGCGACGCCTAAACCGCGTTCAACTGTTTCAAGCTAAGTCATCAGCGGCTGGAACGTCCCCGCCGGCGCGGCGTCAAGTTCAGCCCAATCGATTTCCTCCTGGAGGCGATGATAGGCCTCATCGCCAATCGCGCCGGAGCGGCGGAGCCGATCAAGCTCGCTTCTTTGACTCTCGATTGCGCGAAGACGCATTTGGTCAAAAGTCGTGGCGGCTTGCGGCGCTTCCGGGTTTTCGGCGACGGCGCGAGCGGCGGAATATTGCTTTCGCACAACCAGCGCAGCCTTGGATTCATCGCCGTCGAGACTTCTGATCGCCGCGTCCATGATCGCCACGCGGCCGCGCGAGACCTCCTCCTCGACCGAAGTATCCGTTTTGAATTTCAATAGGCCGAGGAGCGGACGAACGGTAAGGCCTTGGATAACCAGCGTGCCGAGCACCACGCCAAAAGCGGCGAGAACGATCGGGTCGCGTCCTGGAAAGCCCTCGGGAAGGGCCAGCGCCGCGGCGACCGTGATCAAGCCGCGCATGCCGCACCAGCCGATCAGGAGATCGTTACGCCAATCGCGGCCCTCTTCGCCGTCGACCACGCCTGCCATGCGGCGAAGCGCACGGGTGGCGGCGCCGGAAACGACGACCCAGATCAATCGTACCGCGATCGCCGTCACGAGAGCCGCGATGGCGAGGGCGAAGGCGGCGTGTTCGTTGTCATCGGCGAGACGGTTCAGAATCGGCCGCGCTTGCAAACCCATCAAGACGAAGGCCAGAACATTCAGTACGAAAACAGCGGTCTCCCACACGGCGTAGGAGCTGATACGGTTGCGCGCAGCAAAGCGCCGCGGCGCGCTTTGCGCCAAAGTCATTGCGAAGACGACAACCGTAATCACCGCCGACAGGCCAATGCGATCGGCGAGAATCCAAACCCCGAACACGGCCACGAATTGCAAGATCGTCACGCTCGCGGGGTCACGGACCGTGGCGACCGCCCATCGCACCAGTCTTGCCGCGCCATAGCCGACGATTAGACTCCCCGCCGCCGACAAGATGAACATTGGCGCGGCCGTGGCGAACGCCAGCGAGCCGGTCGCCGCCATCACCGCGGCGCGATAGATGAGCAAGGCCGACGCGTCGTTCAGCAGGCTCTCGGATTGCAGAATAGCCATGGTCCGGCGCGGCGGCCGCAATTGGCCGAGCACCGCCGCGGCGGCAACTGCATCCGGCGGCGCCACGATCGCGCCGAGCGCGATGGCCGCGGCGATCGGCAAGCCAGCGATTTTATAGCCGACGAAGGCCACCGCAGCCGTCGTCAAAATGACCGCGATCAAGACCAGGGAAACCAGCGGCGCGGCATAGCGCTTCAAATCGCGCGGCGAGGTATCGAAAGCCGCATCAAGCAGAACCGGCGCGACGAAAAGCGCGAGCGCCAGATCGGGCTCGATCTCGACGACCGGCGCATGCGGTAGAAAGGCGAGGCCGGCGCCCGCGAGCGCGAGAAAAGCCGGATAAGGCGCGGCAAGCCTGCGAGCGAGGCCTGTGAGGAGCACCGAGCCTACAAGGAGCGCGAGGGTGAGTTCGAAGAGAGCCATGGCGTAAAGGGTAGCGTCAATTCAAGGTCGAGTGTTAGCGATCGAATCGCCTCATTAGCGTCGCAATGACAGGGTGATTCTAAACAACACATTGCGCGTAGCGGACTGTTTTTAGCGTCCGCTATTCCATCAAAGGCGTTATCAAGCGCAAGTCTGAAGGAGCAGTGATGAGGTCCAGCACCGCGGCTGCGGCGGCCGTCTTGTCGACCCTGCTTTGCCTCAACCTCTTTGTTCCGTGCGCAAGCGCAGACGAGGCTTCTGAAACAACCTGGCCGACAAAGGGCTGGGAAACCTCGACGCCTGAAGATCAGGGTATGGATTCGGTTGCGCTCGCCAAGCTGGTCGATGCGGTCGGCGCTCGCCGTCAAGACAGCCTGCTGATCATCCGTCACGGCAAAATCGTCGCCGAGGCGTATTATGCGCCCTACGAAGCAGGGGTTCGCCATGATCTGAGGTCGGTCACGAAGAGCGTGATCGGCAGCTTGATGGGAATCGCCGTTCAAGACGGCTTCCTGAACAGTGTCGACGATCGAATCGTCGATTTATTTTCCGACAGGCAAATCGAGAATATCGATCCGCGCAAAGAGGAAATGACCGTTCAGAGCCTCTTGGATATGACGTCGGGCCTTCGCTGGAAAGAAGAACATTACACGCCCGACGAGACGATCATGCAGATGTACCAGACGTACGATCACACGAAATTCGTGCTCGACCAACCGATGTCGGCAAAACCTGGGTCGATATTCTACTACAATGGCGGCAATCCGTACCTTCTTTCCGCGCTGATTACGAAACAGACCTCCAAGAGCGCTTACGATTTCGCGAAATATCAGCTCTTCCAGCCTTTGGGCATATCAGACGTCCGGTGGGGACGCGTGGACAATCAGGGCGTCACCGATGGGGAGAGCGGATTGTTTCTCGAACCGCGCGATATGGCGAAACTCGGCTACCTTTACCTTCGAAACGGCGTCTGGGAAGGAAAACAGATTCTTCCCACTTGGTGGGTCGACCGGGTCAAGGAGGGAAGAATTGAAGCGAGCTACGGCCGTCACTATGCGAATCTCTGGTGGTCGCTGCCAACAAGGCACGCCTTCATGGCCTTGGGCCGCCATTCTCAACTCATCTTGGTGTTACCCGATCTCGACATTGTCGCCGTCATGACCGGCGTGATGTGGGACGACGAATATTATTCAAAGGCGAAGCTAATCGACGCCATTGCGGGCGCGACAAAACCAGAGACGCCATTGCCGCCCAATCCGGACGGCCTCTCCCTTTTGGCGGAATCCATAAAGCGCGCGGCGATGGAGGCGCCCTCTCTTATGCCGGAGCCGCCGGACACAGCGAAAGCGATTTCGGGAAAGACTTACGAGTTCCCCAGCAACGTCTTGCACGTAAAAACGTTGACCTTGCGCCTGACCGAGCCACGGCCGTCGTGGGAATATACGACCGACACCGGCGAAGACCATACGATCCGGCATTTCGCCGGCTTGATCGGATTGGACGGACGATATCGAAAAAGCCCACCAGCCAGCTACGGAATTGACGCCGTCAAGGGACGTTGGATCGACGACGATACTTTCGAGGTCGAGCGCCGGATCCTCGGCCATGGCGAAACCGAAATTTGGGTTCTTCGCTTCCAAGGCGACGCCATTGACGCGAGTTATGAAACAACCGACGGGTTCAAAGAGGGATTGCGCGGCCACGCGCTGAGGCCCGACGGCGAATGATCAGTTTCGTTTCGTTTGCGCCGGGCGAAGGCGCGCCCGCCTTGCCCCGCCGCTCACCCGTGCTTTTTGTCCTGGTGGCTCGCCCGAAATTCTGCCGCCCATCCGGCCTTCTCCGCTTGGCGGCCGCGCCCGAGCGCCAACGCGTCCGGCGCGACGTCCGCGGTGATCACCGAGCCGGAGCCGACATAGGCGCCAGCGCCGATTTTCACCGGCGCGACCAAAGCCGAATTCGAGCCGATGAAGGCGCCCGCCCCGATGTCGGTGAAATGCTTGTCAAAACCATCGTAATTGCAGGTAATCGTTCCAGCGCCAATATTTGCGCCCGCGCCGACGCGCGCGTCGCCGATATAGGTCAGGTGATTGACCTTGGCGCCCTCCTCGATGATCCCATTTTTTACTTCGACGAAATTGCCGATCCGGGCCTTTGAACGTATGTCCGCCCCAGGACGCAGCCGTGCGAAAGGACCGATCGATACGCCAGCCCCGACCTTCGCGCCTTCGAGGTGCGAGAAGGAATGGATGACGGCGCCCTCCCCGATTTCGACCCCTTTGCCGATAACGACATTGGGCTCGATCACGACATCGCGGGCGATCTTGGTATCCTCGGAAAGAAATACCGTATCGGGCGCGATAAGCGTCGCGCCTTCGCGCATCGCTCGCTCGCGCAACCGTCTTTGCATCTCGGCCTCGGCGGCGGCGAGTTGCACGCGATCATTCACGCCCATGGTTTCGTTCTCCAACCCAATTTCGACGCTGGCGCTCAAACCAAGTTCGGCGGCGATCGCCACGGCGTCGGTCAAGTAGAATTCCTTTTGCGCGTTGGTCGAGCCGATGCGCGTCAAAATGTCGAGCGCGCGACGACCATCAAGCGCCATTGGCCCAGCGTTGACGAGATCGATCGCCTTCTCGGCGGCGCTCGCATCCTTGTCTTCGCGAATCGCGAGCAGCTTTCCCTCGCTGACCACGAGGCGCCCATAACCCGCTGGATCGCGCGCCCTGAAGCCAAGGGCGGCCACAGCCGATCCTGCGGCGATGGCGCCGCGGAGCTTCCGCAAGGTCGCAGCGGTCAGAAGAGGGATATCCGCATAAACGACGAGAATGTCGTCATAGCCTTGCTCGATCGCCGTACGGGCCGCGAGCACGGCGTGCGCCGTGCCGCGCCTTTGCTCCTGAACGAAGACCATGACTGCTGGCGCGACGCGCATCGCTTCGGCCGCTACATCCTCCCTGCCCGGCCCGACGACCACGGCGAGCGCGTCCGCGCCTGCATCGCAAGCCGCCTGCAGGATATGGCTGATCATGGCGCGTCCGGCGACAGCG